>DASVNL010000574.1:0-5575 GCA_036383875.1 Thermoanaerobaculia bacterium | reverse complement strand
AACAAAAACGGCGGCCTTTCGGCCGCCGTTTTGTCCTAGAACGTTGCGTCCAGGAAGGGACGCAGTTTCTTCGATCGGGATGGGTGGCGGAGCTTGCGGAGTGCCTTCGACTCGATCTGGCGGATTCGTTCGCGCGTCACGTTGAACGAGCGGCCGACTTCTTCCAGCGTGTGTTCGGCACCGTCGCCGACGCCGAAGCGCATCTTGAGCACTTGCTCCTCGCGGGGAGTGAGGGTGCGCAGGACCTTCGACGTCTGCTCTTTGAGATTCGCGACGATGACGTGCTCGATGGGGGAGATCACGCCGCGATCCTCGATGAAATCTCCCAGATGCGAGTCTTCCTCTTCTCCGATCGGAGTTTCGAGGGAGATCGGCTCCTGAGCGATCTTCATGATCTTGCGGACCTTCGCCACCGGCATGTCCATCCGCTCGGCGATCTCCTCGGCCTGCGGTTCGCGGCCGAGCTCCTGCACGAGCGCACGGGACGTGCGCGTCAGCTTGTTGATCGTTTCGATCATGTGCACCGGGATGCGGATGGTGCGGGCCTGATCGGCGATCGCGCGGGTGATGGCCTGGCGGATCCACCACGTCGCGTACGTCGAGAACTTGTAGCCGCGGCGGTACTCGAACTTCTCGACGGCCTTCATCAGGCCGATGTTGCCTTCCTGAATCAGGTCGAGGAACTGCAGGCCGCGGTTCGTGTACTTCTTGGCGATCGAGACGACCAGGCGAAGGTTCGCCACGATCAGTTCCTGCTTCGCCTGATCGGCCTCTTCCTCACCCGAGCGGATCTCGCGGATCGTCTTGCGCAGATCTTCGTGCGTGACGCCGTAGAACATCTCCAGCTCGTTGAGCTTCTCCTGGTACTTCTGCAGACGGCGGCGGTAGAAGTCGCGGCGGGTCTTGTCCTTTTCGCGCTTCAGAGCCTGCTCGTCTTTGCGGATCATCGACACGGCCTGCGACAGCTCGTTGTCGATGTCCTTGAGCTTGTTGATCATCCGATTCCGCGTCTGCGGCGTGAAATCGACGCGCTGCAGTTCGTCGGCGAGCTCCTGTTCGAGCTTGTCGACGTTCTTCAGCGTCGTGGCGATCGTACGGTCGCTGAGCTTCTTCGGGTCGGCCAGCTTGACCAGGCCGTCCTTGATCTTCTTGTCGAGCTTGGCGATGCCTTCGAAGATCACCATGATCTCGTGGATCTTGTTGGTGACCGCGGCCGGCATCTTCGGCTCGCCGTTTTCGTCGGTTGCTGCGGCGGAGCCATCGTCATCCGGCATGGCCAGATCGATGGTCTCCTTGATCACGCGGGCGTCCTTCTTGGCCGCCTCGTAGATCTTGAGAATCTCTTCTCGAATGATGCGATTCGCGGAGAGGGCCTTGAAGACCTTCCGCTCGCCCTTTTCGATGCGCTTGGCGATGTCGACTTCACCCTGACGGTCGAGGAGCTTGACCGTACCCATTTCGCGCAGGTACATGCGCACCGGGTCGTTCGTCTTATCGACGATGCCGCTGGATGCCGCGATGATGTCCTGCTGGACCTCCTCGCGCTGATCCATTTCCTTCTCTTCGATCGTGCCGTCGATCGTGACGATGCCCTTCGGGCTCGCCTGGAGAGGCTTCTCGGCATCTTCGATGACATCGATCCCGAGATCGTTGAAGCGGATGTAGATCTCGTCGAGCTCTTCCGGCAGGGAAGTCACTTCCTCCGGGAGAACCTCGTAGATCTCGTCGTAAAGCAGAAAGCCCTTTTCCTTACCGATTGCGATGAGCTGCTTTACTTCCGCGTATTTTTCTTCGACACTCAACTCGCCAACCCCCTCGTCATCAAAGTTGGAATCCGGTTCGAGATTCGAAGTGCGCAGGCGTGTCGTCATGTCAATTCGCTCCTCGCATTGGGCAGCTAAATCTCGCCCTGTCGGCACTCGAGGCCCCCGAACGAGGCCTTGGCTGGATCGTCACATTCGAGGGTTGACAAACCAGCCAAAGTATCGTCCAGAGTGGACACACGCGTAATCTATGGGGGACGATAATTATTTCAGTGTGTTCGAGATACGCGACAGCTCCATCTTCTCCGTGACGAGCTGGTCGACGCGCGCAAGATCCCCGTTCTTGTCCGCTTCCACGATGTCCCGTTGGATCTGCTGCTTCCGGCGGTCGATGTAGCCGCGCTCCATGGGTAGGAGGTTCTCTTCCAGGCGTTCGAGCGCGCGATCGTCAATATCCTCGCTGAGGCTCAGCTCGGAGAGTAGTGTGAGTTCCGCCTCGCCCCTAAGCTGGGTTCCAACTTCGGCAAAGTCAATGGCTTGGCCCGCCGAAAGGTTATTTTTCATGATCGAGTAGAGCGTTTTGCACCCCGGATCCTCGAAAAACTCCTCGCGAAGACGTCCTCGCTGCTCCTGGGTGAGCCGTCCCTGAAGCGCCGCAAGCAGCACGAACTTCTCTCCCGTGGGTGGAGGAAGGCGTTTTTGACGGTCCTGCGTCGGGTTCGCCGTCACTTTTCCGCGAACTCGCGACCACACCGTCTCGAACTCGAGGTGGAACGCGTCCGCGATGCGCTGAGCAGCCTCGTTGCGCACGACCGCGTCAGTGACTGCTGACAGGAGCGGCATGAACTGCTCGACGCGCTCCGACTTCTCGCGGCCGCTGAGCTGATGCGCGTCCGTCGCCCACTCGCGCAGCGCAAACTCGAAGATGTCGAGCGGCTGGGAGAGGATCTCGAGAAATCCATCCGCGCCGTGCTTCTCGATCAGCGTGTCCGGATCCTTCTCGCCATGCAGGTCGAGCGCAGAGACGTTGATCCCGGCCGCGAGGAGCACCTGCGCGCCCTTCATCGTCGCCGCGCGGCCCGCGTTGTCGCCGTCGTACGCGACGACGACGTTGCGCGTGAAGCGCCGCATCAGCGACGCCTGGCCCGGCGTCAGCGACGTGCCCATCGACGCGACCACCGGCGCCATCCCGCGCAGCGCGTGGTCGATCGCGATCGCGTCGAAGTAACCCTCGACGAGGATCGCGCGATCCTGCTTGCGCATCGCGTCTTTGCTGCGGTGCAGGTTGTACAAGAGTCGCGACTTATTGAAGAGCTCGGACTCGGGGGAGTTCAGGTACTTCGGATCGCTGCCGTCGAGCGAACGCCCGCCGAATCCAACCACCGCGCCGGTCTCCGAGTGAATCGGAATGATGAGCCGATTGCGGAAGCGGTCGTAGTACCCGGTCTTTTCCTTCCGCGGCATGATGAGCCCGGCGAGCTCGAGGCGCTTCTCGCCATGCTTCTGCGTCAGGCGACGGAGGATGTAATCCCACGAGTCGGGCGCGTAGCCGAAGCCGAAACGCGTCACGACCTCGTTCGATACACGACGCTGCGCGAGATAGCGCTGCGCGAGATTGTCATCACCCCACCCGAGGGCCTGATGAAACGCCTCGGATGCATCGTCTAGGACTTCGAAGAGATCGTCCTTGTCGCTTTCCTTCTGCGCCTTCCGCTTCTTCGGCAACTCGATGCCGTAGCGCCCCGCCACGTGCTCCACCGCCTCGGGGAACGTGAACCGTTCCGTCAGCATCAGGAACTTGAACACGTCGCCGCCCGTACCGCAGCCGAAGCAGTAGAACAGCCCCTTCGCGCGATCGCACGTGAACGACGGGGTCTTCTCGCGATGGAACGGGCAGAGGCCTTTGTAACGCGTGCCGGCGAGCTTGAGCGGCGTGACTTGTTGGATGAAGTCGACGATGTCGGCCGCGTCGCGGACCTGCCCTATGATCGCGTCGTTGAGGTCGACAAAGGCCATTTCGTTGTCAGTTACGCGTCGAGGTTCGCGATCGTTGCGCCGTCGCCGCCTTCATTATCGGCCCCCGGACGCCACGATTTCACGGCCGGATGCTTGCGCAGGTAATCACGGATCGCCTTGCGCAGCGTGCCGGTGCCGAAGCCGTGGATGATGCGCACCGCTGATTTGCCTTCGAGCAGCGCGCGATCGAGGAAGCGATCCGACTCTTCGAGCGCATCGTCGACCCGCTGTCCGATCAGATTCAGCTCCGCTGCGACAGGCGCGGCGTCCGCGGACGGCGCACGTTCGCGTGACTTCGACGGCGCCGGCGCAGGTCCGCCTTTCGGCACCAGATCGCGCGTTTCGACGGTCATCTTCCGTCCGTTAACGTTAATCACCGCTTTTCCGCCGTCGATCGACACGACTTCGCCGGTGACTTTGAACTTGCGATGCTCGGCTTTGTCGCCGACGTGGACCTCGCGATGTTCGGCCGGGATGAACTCCACGGCCTTGTCGACGGCCCTCGTGATGGTCTGCAGAATTTGCGTCGGATTCGCCGACTGCCGCGCGACGCGATCCATGTCGCGCAGGTTCTTGAGCTCGTTCGTGAGCTGACGCGAAACGTCGTCGCGCAGGCGCTCCAACTCTTCGCGATAGGTCGTGCCGAGGCGGAGGCGTTCTTTCTCGAGCGCCTCGGATTTTTCGCGCATCGTGCGACGCTCACCGTCGAGCTCCTTACGCAGCCCGTTCACTTCGTCCTGCTGCGCGACGATCTCCGACATCTTCTTCTGCAGCGTCGACAGCAGGTGATCCGTTTCGCCGTAGCGTTCGCCGAGGCGTTCGCGGGCGCTGGCGATGATCGTCGCGGGGAGGCCGATCATCTTCGCGACTTCGATCGCGCGCGAGCGGCCGGGGATGCCGGCGATCAGGCGATACGTCGGCAGCGCGGTCTCCGCGTCGAACTCCATCGACGCGTTGATGATCCGCGTGTCGTTGACCGCGAAGCTCTTCAGCGCGGACAGGTGCGTCGTTACGATGACGAGCGCGCCGACCTCGAGCATGTGCTCGATGATCGCCGCCGCCAGCGCCGCGCCTTCCTCGGGATCGGTGCCGGAGCCGAGCTCGTCGAGCAGCACGAGCGACTTCGGCGTCACGCGCGACAGGATGCGCTTCAGGCGCGTCAGGTACGCGGAGAAGGTCGAGAGATGTTCGAGGACGCTCTGATCGTCGCCAATCAGCACGTGCAGCGCGTCCACGACGGGAATGATCGATCCCTCCGCCGCAGGTACGGGGAGGCCGCTCATCGCCATCGCGACGATCAGTCCCGCCGTCTTCAGCGCGACCGTTTTGCCGCCGGCGTTCGGACCGGAGATCACGAGCGCGGAACCTTCGCCGTCGAGCTCGATCGTGATCGGCACGACCTTGCGATCGCCGGGCGTTTCGTTGAACGCCTCTTCGCGCTGCGACGCCAGACGCTCGTCGAGCAGCGGATGCCGTCCTTCGAGAACCTTGAGCACGCGATCGTTCGAGAAGTGCGGGCGCGTGCCGCGCACCGTGTCGTGGAACAGCGCACACGCCTGCAATGCGTCGAGCTCACCCGCGACTTCGATCGCGATCTGGATCGCACCGTGGGCGTCGAACAGGAGTTGCGAGATGAAGCGGAGGATGCGCGCGATCTCTTCGCGTTCCTGGATCAAGAGATCGGCGAGATCGTTGTTCAGCTCGATGGCGGCCATCGGCTCGATGAAGAACGACGCGCCGGAGCCCGAACGTTCGTGGAGGATGCCGGTGACGGCGTTGCGATGATCGCTGCGGAC
>DASVNL010000573.1:0-9668 GCA_036383875.1 Thermoanaerobaculia bacterium | reverse complement strand
TCTCGATGGTGAGGAAGATGCTGAAGACGTAGCGCCGGCTTCCAGCCGGCCGGACCGCCGCCTTCCAGGCGGCGCCGGCAAGATGCCGGCGATACGGCCGCCTGGAAGGCGGCGCTACGTTCCATCTCCTAACTCCGCGCGGCCTCGCTGGCGATCGCGTAGTACGTGCCGGGGTCGGTGCGCTCGATGCGTACGCTGCGAAATCCCGCCTCGACGAGCAACTGCATCGCGCGCTCCTCGCCCCACATGCGGCCGAACGCCTCGCCGTCCTGCGCCAGCGCGACGGGCACGGAGTGCATCGCGGAGATCGTGTAGAGCATCGGTGCGAACGGATGATCGACGGCGCGCGCGAGCTGACTCGTGATCGCGACTTCCTGCATCACGAACAGTCCGTCGCGTTTGAGCGCCGCCGCGATGTGACGCAACGCGACGCGCGGAAATCCGTGCTCGTGAATCGACTCGAGCGCGAAGACGAGATCGTACGAGTGCGGCTCTTCGATGCTTGCACCATCGCCGACTGCGAACTCGATGTTGCGCAGTCCCGACTCCTCGACGCGATCGCAAGCGCGCGCAATGGCCTCGCCCGAGAGGTCGTAGCCGCGAAACGCGGAGCGCGGGAACATGCGCGCCATCGCGATGAGCATCGCGCCGTTGCCGCATCCCACGTCGAGCACCACAGCGCCTTTCACGAGGCGATCGCGCATGCCCGGCAACATCTCGAGCATCGCTTCGACAGCCGTGTCATCGAAGCCCTGCCACTTCTCGACGGCCATCAACTCATTCACGTGATCGTAAGCCTCGGGTGTGACGCCGCCGCCGCTGCGAAACGCGGTGACGACGAGATCTTCCATCGAGCCGAGGAGCGAGACGAGTTGCGCGGCGGGCGCCATGCTGTCCGCGCCTGCGCTGCGCGAAAGCACAGCGGCGTATTCGATCGGAAGAAAGTACGTGCCGGTGCGCGGTTCGTAGTCGACGATGTGCGCCGCGACCATGGCCGCGAGCCACTCGCGCACGTGACGTTCGGCCAGGCCGGCCGTGGAGGCGATGTCGTGACTGGTCGACGGCGGCAGGACGGCGAGAGCATCGAACAAGCCGGTGCGGTGGCCGATGCTGATCATCAGCGAGATGAATCCAGAATTAATGGTGCGGGCGATCCGACCCGCGTAAACTCCCGCGCCGACGTTCTGTTGCTGCTCCATGATCGGCATCGCTCCTCCGGTGGTGTAACCGTTTTCACGAAATGTAGAAGCGTGGCGGAACGCAAACCGGGAGAAAATGAGGGGAAAGCGTGCCGATCGCGTCGCACGCGGTGCTCTATGTTCCGATTTGGTGAGTTTGAGCTCGATCTCGACCGTTACGAACTGAGGCGCGGCGGCGAGGTCGTCAAGGCTGAACCGCGCATCCTCGAAGTTCTGAATTACCTCATCACGCAACGCGAACGCGTCGTGACGAAGGAAGAACTGCTCGACACGATCTGGAAAGACGTGCACGTATCGGAGTCCGCGCTCACGACGACGATTCGCGACGCGCGACGCGCACTCAACGACTCACCCACCGAACCGCTGTGGATCCGCACGATCTACGGCCGCGGCTTCCGCTTCGTCGGCACGGTCAGCAACGACGCACCCGTCGTCGCGACGCCCGCACCGGCGCCCGTCGCCGTGCCGGTGCTAGCCGATCCGCCGCCCGCGAAGTCGATCGCGGTGCTGCCGTTCACGGACCTCAGCGCGAATCACGATCAGGGACATTTCTGCGATGGGATGGCCGAAGAGCTGATCAACACGCTGACGCGCATTCAGGAACTCCGCGTGATCTCGCGCGCCACCGCGTTCGACTTTCGCTCCGACGACGACGTCCGCGACCTCGGCCGCAAGCTCGGCGTCCGCCACGTCCTGCGCGGCAGCGTGCGCAAAGCCGACGATCGTCTGCGCATCACCGTGCATCTCGTCGACACGCAGACCGGCCATCACGTCTGGTCGGAAAAATACGATCGCCAGGTCGGCGACATCTTCGCGGTGCAGGAAGAGATCGCGGAGAAAACTGCGCGCGTGCTGCTCGGCGTGTTTGCCGAACGCAATCGCGCTGCGTTCCGCTCAACGCCGGTGCGCATCGACGCGTACGAGTTCCATCTCAAAGGCCGCACGTATCTCAGCGAAGCGACGCCGGAAAGTTTCGACGCGGCCGTCGGCATGTTCGAGCTGACGATCGACTTCGATCCCGACTACGCGCCCGCGCACGCCGGACTCGCCGACGCGCTCGCGGAGCTCTTCTCGATTCGCGGCGACGAGGCGCTGCGCAAACGCGCCGGCGAACACGCGCGTCGCGCGGTCGACCTCGCACCGGAGCTCGCGGAGACGCACATCAGCCGCGGCCACGTGCTCACGGTCGAAGAGCGATACGACGACGCGGCGAAAGAGCTCGACCTCGCGATCTCGATCAACCCGCGATCGGCGGAAGGACACTATCGCTACGGCCACGTGCGCGTGCGCGAAGGAAAGCTCGACGCCGCGGCGGAGATGTTCGAACAGGCCGCGCGTCTGCAGCCCGCCGACTTTCGCCCGACGCTGCAGCTCGCCTGGATCTATCGCGCCCTCGGACGCGAGCGCGAAGCAGCCGAGGCGGAGTCGCGCATGCAGGTGCTGCGCGCACTGCGCAAGTAAGCCGCGTTACTATCGCGCGTGCTTTTCGAACCCCTGACGCTTCGCTCCATCACTTTTCCCAATCGCATCTTCGTCTCGCCGATGTGCCAGTACTCGAGCGAGAACGGCATGCCGAACGACTGGCATCTCGTGCATCTCGGGAGTCGCGCAGTCGGCGGCGCCGCGCTCGTGATCGTCGAGGCGAGCGGCGTGAGTCCGGAAGGACGGATCACGGACTGGGACTCGGGCATCTGGTCCGAGGCGCATGCGGATGCGTTCCGTCCGATCGTCGATTTCATCCACGCGCAAGGATCGATCGCGGGCATTCAGATCGCGCACGCGGGACGTAAGGCGTCGACGGAAGCGCCGTGGCGCGGCGGACGCGCGATCACCGAGGGACCGCATTCGTGGACGACGCTCGCGCCGAGTGCGATTCCGTTTCGCGCAGGCGATCCGGCGCCGCACGCGCTGACGATCGATGAGATCGACGAGGTCATCGCGCAGTTCGTGCGCGCGACGAAGCTCGCGTTGCGCGCGGGATTCCGCGTGGTCGAGCTCCACGCGGCGCACGGCTACCTGCTCCATCAATTTCTCTCGCCGCTCGTCAATCAGCGCGACGACGAGTACGGCGGCTCACTCGAGAATCGCATGCGCTTCACGTTGCGCATCGCGGAGGAGTGTCGCCGCGCGTGGCCGGATGAGTTGCCGCTCTTCGTGCGCATCTCTGCGACGGATTGGGCCGAGGGCGGCTGGGATCTCGCGCAATCAATCGAGCTCTCCGCGCGACTCAAATCGCTCGGCGTCGATCTCATCGACTGCTCGAGCGGCGGCGCGGTGATCCAGCAGAAGATCGAGCTCGGCCCGGGCTACCAGGTGCCGTTCTCACGCGCGATTCGCGCACAGGTCAACATCCCAACCGGCGCCGTCGGCTTGATCACCGACGCGCATCAAGCCGCCGCAATCGTGCGCGATGGCGATGCCGATGCCGTGCTCCTCGCGCGCGAGTTGCTGCGCGATCCGTACTTTCCGCTGCACGCGGCGAAGACGCTGGGAGTGGATGTCGCGTGGCCGAAGCAGTATTCGCGGGCGAAGTAGGAAGATGTTGATGGTTGATGGTTGATCATTGATCGTTGATGGAAGCAGAACCCGCCTGCGCTCCCATCAACCATCAACAATCAACCATCAACCACTCGCCTCAGAGCTTCAAGACCAACTTCGTCATGTCGTGCTGGTTGCCGTCCGGATCGGTTCCGTATCCGGGTTGCACGAATGACTTGAAGCCGAGGCCTTCGAGCGTTTTCACGGCATCAGCTTCGAGGTCGGAGATCAGCATGCAGCTCACGTGGCGCATGCCGCGCTCGCGAGCGATGTTGATCAGGTGATTCACGAGCGTGGTGCCGAGGCCGTCGCCGCGATACTCGGGGTCGAGCATCCACTTGATGCGGCCGACGAGGCGCAGCGGGCCGCCGTGGCGGATGTGCAGCGTGGCGTCCGCGACGACGTGATGGCCGTCGACGGCGAGCAGCGGGAAGACTTTCGAATAGTCGACGTTGCGGCTCCACTCTTCGATCAGTGAGCGGTTATCGACGTTGTCCCATGCGAAGCGGCGGTACTCGACCGGCATGCGATGGAAGAAGTCGTAGAGCGCGTCGACGTCCTTCTCGGAAAAGGGACGGAGCAGCACGCGGCGGCCGTCGCGGAGAGCGGCCTCCTGCGGATAGCGATGCGACACGAATCCTCCGATGCTGTTCCCTCTCCCCGATGGCGGGGAGAGGGTCAAGGTGCGGCGAAATTACTTCTTCGCGCCGAGGATCGCGTCCTTGGCGGCTTTGGCGATGCGGAACTTCAGGACCTTCTTGGCCGGAATCTTGATCGCCGCGCCGGTGGCCGGGTTACGGCCCATGCGCGCCTTGCGGTTCACGAGGACGAGCTTTCCGAGTCCCGGAAAGGTGAACCCCTTCTTCGCTTCCTTGTAGGCGACTGCGCTGAGCGCCTCGAGCATTGCCACCGCCGTCTTGCGCGGAACCTCTGCTGCTTCGGCGATGTGATTGATGAGCTGCGACTTCGTCATGGGACCAGCTGCCATGTGTGGATACATTCTCCTTTCGGCGATTTGTCCTTGCGGACGAGCCGACGCAATGTAGCCACGAAACGCGCGACGCGCAATGGCTTTTTTGCGTTTTTGGGCCGAAAAACACGCTTTTCTTTGACGCTCGCCGTTTTCCGCCAGTGAACCGCACACGTTCTTGTGCTGGCACGATTCGTTCTCTAGCGTTCTGCATGATTTTGTCGAAGCTCGCACGCCTCGGATATGCGTCCGCAGGCCTGGTGTACATGATCGTCGGCGCACTCACCGTCGCCGCCGGACTCGGGAAACGCAAACCGGGATCGAGCACGAACGACGCCTTTGTCGTGATCCTCCAACAACCGTTCGGCCGCATCGCGCTGATCGTCATCGCCTTCGGACTCGTTGGCTACGCGCTCTGGCGATTGGTCAGCGCCGTGACCGACAACGAATATCGCGGCAGCGACGCGAAAGGCCTCGCGATTCGCGCGGGCAGCATCGGCCGCGGTCTGATCTACGGCACGTTCGCGATCGAGGTGATTCGCCTGATCCTGCATCGCGGCGGCGGCAACAGCGGCGGCGATCAACAAGCACGCCACTGGACGCGCCGCATCCTCGACGCGCCATTCGGCCCATGGCTCCTCGGCGCAGTCGGACTCGGCGTCGTGATCTACGGCGCCTATCAACTCTATTGCGCCTGGGACGCAAAGCTCAGCAAACGCATCCACCTCGGCGAGCTCGATGCCCGCGTGCGCCGCAAGGTCATCGCCATCTCACGCTTCGGCATCGGCGCGAGAGGCGTGGTCTTCTTCATCGCGGGCGGCTCACTCGTCCTCGCCGCCGTGCGCAACGATCCGAGCAAAGCCCACAGCACCTCCGGCTCCATCGCGATGCTCCCGCAGCCGATGCTGATCGCCGTCGGTTTCGGATTGATCGCGTACGGCGTGTATGCGTTGGTGAATGCGAGGTATCGGGAGATTCGGGCTTAGTTGGCGGTTCGCGCGACTGCGTCGCGCTGGCGGTTGGCGGTTGGCGGGAGTGGCGCTCCGGCAAGGATCACGGCTCTCGCGACGACCTAACTGCCAACCGCCAACCGGCAACCGACAACCACGTCACGGCTCCAGTCGCAACAGCGACGTCTTCGCCGCGAACACCTTCTCCTTCGTGAACGGCACGGTCCACGTGTCGCCGCGCTGCATCATCGGGAGGAAGTCGGCGTAGTGCGGGCTGAAAGGATTGCCGGATTGGCCGAGGGCGCCGTTCATCGTGAAAGCGTCGACGTTGCTCCAGTCGAGGACGAACCGCATGCTCGGTCCGACCCGCGAGCGGAACGTCTTCGTCTCCGGGTGATAGCTGAAGAAGTTCGCGTTCAACGAGCCGGGATCGCCGGTGCCGTCGACTGGTCCGCGATCGAGATGCAGCCACCAGTCGAGCACCTTCACGCGCGACAGCGGATGCCGCACGATCAGCTTGCACGCCTGACCCCACGTCCGTCCGCCCGCGATCTCCTTCGCGTCCTTCATCGCGCGCGCGGAAATGTCCGCGAGCGTTTCGACTTGCGGCGTGCGGCGATCATCGATCGCCGTGTTCGACGTGAGCGCCTCGTCGATCAGCACGCGTCCCGTGTCCCAGTCCGCGCCCAGTTCATCCTCGAACACCGCGCGCGGCAACATGCGCCACCACGCTGCGAACAGCAACGCCTCGCGACTGTCCGACGTCGACGCGCCGTTCCACGCGGCGAGCAATCGCGCCTCGTCGGCGAGTCCGGCTTTCTTCGCGCCGTCCGCGGCTAGCGCTTTCCAGCGCAGCGACAATCCCGACGTCAGGTCGAGTTGCATCGCGCGCATCTCCTCGGGCGTGTGCTTCGTCGGAAGCAGCGCGTCCGCGCGGACGATGCGATAGGGATCGTAGAAGCCGGGGATGCGATATGCGAAGTCGCGCGACACCGGCTGGTTGTTGCAGCTCGCAAGAAATCCCTTCGCCGGATTCAGCGCGTGCGGCGTCTCGTCGAGCGCGCGATAGCCCGTCCACACCGACTTCGGATCGCTCGCGTTCTGACGCACGTACGTGTCGTAGTCGCGCAGAGGAACGGGCGCGCCGAGTTGATAGCCGATGTTGCCGCTGCGATCGGAGTAGATCCAGTTCGCATCGAGTGCGCCGAAGCCGGTGACCGCGCGACGGAAGTCGTCGAACGTCTTCGCCTTCTGCAATCGCAACGCGGACTCGGAGATCTGCGCGGGCGAGAAGTCGAAGCCGGCCCAGCGCAGCGACGTGTGCGCGTCGAGCATTGGACCGCGCAGCCCTTCGTGAATCTCGAGCACGCGCGGACGCTCTTCGCTCTTTACGCGAATCTCTTCGCGGATCGAGCGTTGCGGCTGATCGTTGTAGTAGTCGATGAGATCGACCGACGCGACGGTGAACGAGAACGCGATGTCGTCGTTATGTCCCATCACGACGAACGGCGCGCCGCCGTACGTCACGCCGACGACGTTCAATCCTTCTTCCGAATGCAGCCCTGCGAGGTACCAGAGTCCCGGCACCTGATCGATCGAGAGGTGCGGATCGGCCGCGTGCAGCGCGGCTTTCGTCGAGGATCGCGCGGGCGCGAGGACCCATGAATTCGACGCGTTCGTGATGCGCATGTCGGGAATGGTCGGCGGCGACCATGGATGTCCCGCGTTCGCGAGCGCGCTGCCCGGCATGCCGAGCTTCGCGATGATCTTCTGGTACTTCTCGTCCTGATCCATCAGTTGATGCGAGAACCACGTCTGGTAATTGCTGATGGCCAGGCAATCGTCGAGCGTCCACGGACGCGGCGTGAGTCGCAGGATCGCGAGCTCGGGCGGGAGCATCGTCGCGGTGCGAATGCCCGCGTTCACGCCGTCGACGTAGCTCTGCATCGTCGCGCGCGTCGATGCACTCAGCTCACTCGACTTCGCCCGTCGCGCGAATCCGACGCGACGCTGAAAGACATCCGTCTCGTACGCGGCCTCGCCGAACACCTCGGACAGTTCGCCGCGCGCGAGTCGCCGCACGAGCTCCATCTGAAACAGCCGCTCGCTCGCGTGCAGATAGCCGATCGCGAAATACGCGTCGCGATCGGTCTTCGCCCAGACCTGCGGGATGCCGCGCGCGTCGAACGTGATCTCCACCGGCGACGCGACGCCGGCCTTCACCGCGCCGTCGTACGTCATCACGGAGCGCGCGAGGTACCAGCGTCCGCCGAAGCAGAGGATGACGATGATTGCGATGAGTGCGAGCGCGATCCGGGCCAGCCAACGCTTCATTCAATCCACTCCGCGGTGTCGCCGAGGCGGATCACGCCGCCTTCGACGATCTCGCCGTATGCGCCGGCGCGCCAGTGCGGCTTGAGCGCCTCGCGCAAACCCTCTTGCGCCTCGTCCATGCGCTCGCACGGACGCGTCATGTTGTGGATCAGCACGACGCAGCCGCCGATGCGCAGCTTTTTCCCGTGCGTCGCTTCGAGGTCGATGCCGCGCAGCATCACGTTCGCGCGTCGCGCGGATGGATCGACGGCGACGTGAATCTCATCGCACGCTTCCTTCCATCGCGCCTCGTCGATGATCGTGATCTGGCGCTTCCCGCCCTGATCCTTGTTGTTCACGAGTCCGCGCCCGGCGATGGCTTCGGCGAACATCACCGGATCCATCGGCCCGCGCTTGAAGCGCTTCAGCCAGAGCGTGACGACTTCACCCATGCACCACCTCGACCGCAGGCGCAGGCGCAGGCGCAGCTTCGCCTTCGATGACGTACTTGAAGATGAAGGCGGCCACCGGGACGCCGAGGATGAGACCCCAGAGCCCGAAGAGATGCTCGGCGACGAGGAGGATCACCAGCACCGCGACGGGATGCAGTTTGAGATGACGTCCGTAGATCAGCGGATTGAGCATGTACGCCTCGACCGCGTGAATCACGATGATCCCGACGACCAGCCACAACACGTGCGGCACGCCGCCGACTTTCAACGCGAGGAATGCCGCGGGGACGGTCGAGAGGATCATCCCGACGAACGGGATGTACGAGCAGACGAACACGATGCTCGCGAGCAGCGCGATCGATGGGAGCCCAAGGATCAGGAAGAGCACGATCGACAACACGGCGTTGACGATCGCGACGACGCTCTGCGCTTCGAACGCGCGGCCCAGCGTCCGGCCGAAGGCGCGCAATCCGGGCGTGATCTCTTGGTAGATCTCGGCTGTGCGGCCTTCCGAGAATTTGCGCATGCGCGCGGCCGTCGCGGGGAGGTCCCAGATCAGGATGAAGGAGATGATGATCGAGAGGACGAACTGGAAGATGAACGCGAGCGCGGTGTTCGCGAAGATCGTCAGCTCCGGTCCGACGCGCTTGCTCGCGGATTCCAGCGCGCCGTCGATCTTCGTGACGATCATCGCGTAGGCGTCGGACGTACGGAACTCTTCGAACTGCGCGCGGTCGGTGATCGAGATGATCACGCTGTCGACGACTTCGCGCGCCTCGCGATGAATCGCGCTCTCCCCACCGCTTTGCCGCGCCGACTCGGTCGCGATGTATTGCCGCGCGAGGTTGCGCGCCTCGTTGAGCACGCGCGGCACGACGAGGAGCAGGAGGCCGGAGAGCAATCCGAGGAAGACGAGGTAGACGAGGACGACATTCAGCCGGCGTCGGTGGAATCGCGTCGTGAGCGCATTCACGGCCGTGTTGGCGATGTACGACAACACGAACGTGAGGAAGAAAATCGGGAACATATGCCGGAGAAGAAACAGGATGACGATCAGGCCGATCCAGATCGCCCACTTCTCCAACTTCACCATTGCCGGTCTCATGTGCCGCGAATTGTAACAACCCGCGCCGGAACCTTGCGGTGATTACAAACGTAGTCCATAGTGATTACGGATGTAGTCGATTTGGTTGTCGGTTCACGCGGCGCGAGATTGGTTCTCTCCCGCCAACCGCCAACCGCCAAC
>DASVNL010000572.1:0-3951 GCA_036383875.1 Thermoanaerobaculia bacterium | reverse complement strand
CCGCGGCTTCGTTGCGCGCGGCGCCCGGGAGACTGACCACGTCGCCGGCATCGACGAAGCGCACCTGCGCGACGTCGGCGAGGATGCCGGCGTATTCGACTGCCGCACGCGCCTCCGGCGTCGAGCGGCTTCCGACGATGACGCGCATCGGCGCCGAATCCGGCGTCGACTCGTGCACCGCGATCACCGGCACCGGCGCCAGTCGCATCACGGATTCAGTCACGGATCCGAACAACAGGCGGCGCAGGCCGGTCCGGCCATGCGTGCCCATGACGATCACGTTCGCCCCGGACTCGCGCACTTGCGCGAGGATCGCGTCCGCCGGAGTGTCGACGACGACGCGGATGTCGTGCGGCAGGGTCTTGCCGATGTTGCTTTCCGTAAATGACGTGAGTTGCTGGCGCGCGATCTCGATGCGATCGCTCTGCGTGATGTCGGACGGCACGACCGCGGGGATGCTGAGATCGGCGTACGGCATGAACAGGTCGGCGTAAATCACGAGGAGGTGGGCTTCGAAACGGGCGCCGAGGGCCGCGGCATAGCGCAGCGCGTGAGCTGCTGGAGCACTGAAGTCCGTGGGCACGAGAATGAGTTTCGGCGTCGTGGTTTCCATGCTCCACCTCCTCGCTGATGTGCGGACCTCGAAGCCCGCCGCGATCAAAGTAGGTGCCCCTGTGCGACCCGGATATGACGCGCGTCATGCCCTCGTGTGACGTCCGCACACCCTCGAGTGAGCTTCGTCACATCCCGCTGTGAGACCGCACCCCGCGCTTCGCAGTGCGAGCCTCTAGCTTGATTCCCATGCAGCGGAATGCCGTGAGACGGTCCCTGACGCGAACGCAGCGCGCGCTGTCGATCGCGCTGCTGCTCGCGATCGGCGCGCTCGTGTTCCTCCACGCGATGCTGCTCTGGCAGCGTCTCGACGATCGCACCATCGCCCGTCCCGACGTCGCCATTCGCTGGATCGCCGGTGCGGCGATTGCGATCGCGGCCTTCCTGCTGCGCCGCGCCACCGCGAGGTCGCGCGTCTGGGTCGTGTTCTGGATCGCCGTCGCGATCCTCCATCTGTGCGGACCTGCCGGCGCCGTGCTGACGCAGGCCGTCATCGCCGCCACGCCTCTCCTCCTGCCGCTCGTCGTTGCGACGATGTGCGCAGCGTCCTCTGACTCGCTGCTCGATTTCGCGCACCGCAGCGAAGCCACGCGTGAACCGGCGTTTGCGCTCGCCGGCGACCGTGCACCGCCGCGTTGACTCGCGACGTTTTCACCCTCCGCACGGCCGCGCACAGCGGCTCACCATGAGGAGTTTTTTCTGATGCGCACCCTCGCAACCATTCTTCTGATCCTCCTGCTCGTCCCGGCAGCATTCGCACAACAGAGCGCACCCGCGACTGACGAAACCCCGACGGCCAGCGAAACGCCAGCCGCAGACCAAGCCGAACAACCACTCGCGTCGTTCTTCGACGAGACCACCGTCACCGCGACCGGCTCGGAGCGCAACGTCTTCGACATCGCCACGCCCGTCACCGTCATCCGTGAAGACAAGATCGTGCAGAAAAGCCTCGAAAACGCGGCCGATCTGCTGCGCGAACAACCCGGCGTCGACGTGAACGGCGTCGGCCCGAATCAGGCGCGCCCCGTCATTCGCGGTCAACGCGGACTGCGCGTCCTTTTCCTCGAAGACGGACTGCGCCTGAACAATCCGCGCCGCCAGACCGACTTCGGCGAGATCGGCGGTCTCGTCGATCTGCAGAACGTCTCGACGATCGAAGTCGTACGCGGCCCGGCGTCGGTGCTTTACGGCAGCGACGCGATCGGCGGCGTAATGAACGCGATCAGCAAGGATCCGTCGTTCCCCACCGGTTCGGATGTGACGGGCTACATCGAAGGTCGTCACTCCAGCGCGGGCGATCTGTCCGGCGTGAGCGCGGGCCTCAACGCGCGCGTCGGCCGATTCACGCTGCAACTCGGCGGCACGAAGCGGAACGCGAGCGACTACAGCATTCCGACCGGACGCTTCGGCGACATCAACATCGGCAACGGCGTGAACACGCTCGACACCGGCGTCGACGACACGAGCTTCTGGGGAAGCCTTTCGTTCGCACCGGCCGAGGGGCACAACCTGCGCCTGCGCGTGAATCGCTATCGCGCGGGAGAAACCGGATTCGGATACGTCCCCGCCGAACAGTACGGCGCAGTCGAAGAGACGAAGATTCGCATCCTCTATCCGGAGCAGTCGTTCGATCGTGCGACGCTCGCGTACACGACCTCCTCGCTGCAGCGCGCATGGGCCGACTCGACCAACGTGCAGCTCTACTATCAGAGCAACGCGCGCGAGCTCGTCAACGACATCGAGATCGACATCGGTCCGGTCGCACCCGGATTCCCGCACTCCAGCGTCACCGCGAACACGCTGAACTTCAGCGATCTCGACACGTGGGGCTTCCGCGCGGACGCGGTGAAAGTCTTCGCCGCGGGGCGGCACATCGCGACGTATGGCATCGAAGGAACGCGCGACGAAAGCTTCAACACCGACTTCTCGACCACGATCACGACCATTCGCACGCCCTACGGCGATCGCGTCACGCCGTCGACCGACTCACTCGCGAACGCACCGAACGCCACGAACACCGCGTGGGGCGTGTTCGCGCAGGATGAGATCTCGATCGGCCGCAAGCTGAGTGTCACGGCCGGCGCGCGCTACAACAGCGTCGAGACGGTCGCGAAAGAAACACCGGGCTGGGATGTGACCGGCCTCGGCTTCTCCGATCGCCGCTTCGTCGGCGCGCTGTCCGCGAAGTATCAGCTCAATCGTTCGATCAACCTGCTCGCGTCGTACGGCCGCGGCTTCCGCGCGCCGAACATCATCGAGCGGCTGTTCAACGGCGCGACGCCGGAAGGATCGGGCTATCAACTCCTGAATCCCGCGCTCGACTCCGAAACCAGCGACAACTTCGACCTCGGCATCAAGTACGCGCGCGAGAACGCATTCATGGAAGCCGTGGCGTTCCGCAACGACATCCAGGGCGGCATCATCCAGGCGTATCTCTCGCCCGCGGAAATCGCGGCCCTCGACGCGCCGACGCGCGCCGCGATCGCCGCGAGCCACGCGCAGTTCGTCGTCCAGCAGCGCAACACCGCGCATCTGCGCTACGAAGGCGTCGAGCTCGCAGCGGGATGGCGTTCCAGCCGCGGCATCGTTCTCGGCGGCAACTTCACGTGGATCAACGGCGATCGCATCGACGCCGAGAATCCGCCGACCGGCGACAGTTACTCGCAAAAGACGTACGTGTACGCGCGCTACGAGCCGGCGAACTCGCGCTTCTGGGCCGAATACCACGTGCGTCACAACGGCAAAGTCGACGCGAACATCGCGCCGAACGAGCCGGTGCCGCCGATCGGCCGGACGCTTCCCGCGTTCACGGTGCACGGCATCGGCGCGGGTGCGCGGCTCTTCGTGATGAACGGACTGACCAACGAGCTGACGCTCTGGCTCGAGAACGCGACCGACGAGCTGTATGCCGAGTTCTCCAATGCTACGTTCTTCCGTCCGGAGCCGGGTCGCACGATGAAACTGAGTTATCGCGTCACGTTCTGATTCCGAGAGGCCGCATGCGGCAGCCCGATGTCGTTCTCATTCATCCGCCGAGCGTTTTCGATTTTCGCGAGCGGGCCATCTTCTACGGACCGATCAGCGACGTGATTCCGTCGTCGCCGGTCTTCGAGATGTACCCGATCGGATTCCTGACGCTGGCGGCATTTCTGAGACGACACGGGTACCGCGTGCGGATCGTGAATCTCGCACTGCTCATGATGCGCAGCCGCCGTTTCGATCCGGAACGGTTCCTCCGGCGGCTGCGCCCGAAGCTCTTCGGCATCGACCTGCACTGGCTTCCGCACGCCCATGGCGGTCCCGCCGTCGCCGCGCTGCTCAAGCGCATCCATCCCGACA
>DASVNL010000571.1:0-21715 GCA_036383875.1 Thermoanaerobaculia bacterium | reverse complement strand
TCTCGCATCGGGAGGACCTGCGTGAGGAAGGTGCGGAATTGTCCGTCGCGTCGCCGCAGCGGAAACTCCATCTGAAACGGCTGCCCGCTGGCGATGACCTCTTCCCACGTGCGGATGACCTCGGGAAGCACACGAGGATCGTGAACTTTTTGCCATCCTCCGGCCAACATCTCCTCGAGCGTGGTCCCGGTGTAGTCGAACCAGCGGTCGTTGTACCAATGCACCCGGCCGTCGGCATGCGCGATCCAGGCGAGCTGCGGAATCGAATTTGCCAGCGTCCGAAATCGCAGTTCGCTGTCGCGAAGCAACACCTCGGTGGCGCGACGCCGCTTCTCGCGATGGAGGTTGTCGAGCGCGAACGACACTTCCGACGCCACTTCTTCGAGCAAGGCGATCTCGCGTCGCTGAAAGTGTTGCGGCACGCTCGAATGGACGGCGAGTCCACCAACGACCTCGCCTCCCTTACGAATCGGAAACGCCGCGCACGAACGGAAGCCATGCCGCCGCGCGCGCTCGCGCCACGGTTCCATCGTCGGATCGGTGAGCAGCTCGTTCGAGACCTGCAGTTGTCCCGTGCGGATGGCCCGTCCGAGCGGTCCGCCTCCTTCGGGGGTGTCGTCGGTGCGGATCGTGATGCCGTCCAGATACGCTTTCTCGGCGCCTTGCACCGTCAACGGCACGAGCACGTGCGCGAGCGTGTCCTGCCAGCCGATCCACGCCATGTCGAACCCGGCGTACTCGGTGAGGGCAAGACAGACCTCTTCGAGAAGCTGTTGCCGCGTCGACGCTCGCGCGGCCGCCTGACTCACCGCGCTCAACGCGGCATAAAGCCCGTTGAGCCTGGCCAGTTCCGCCTCGCGTCGAATCCGCTCCGTCACGTCACGGAGAATGATTGCGGTCATCTCTCCACGGTCGCCGTCGACCCGCGAGACCGTCGCCTCGAACGGAAAGTGCTCACCATTGGCCCGGACGCCGACCGCGGTCCAGTTCACTCCCGTCGCTGCCGTGGACGAAGACGCAGCCGGCGCAGAAAGACCGCCCATGAGAAACCGTCCCACCGGCTGGCCCTGCGCCGACTCGGAAGAGACGCCGAAGAGCTGTTCGGCCATCGGGTTGAACACGACCACCGTACCGTGCGCATCGATCGCGAGAATCGCGTCCATCGCCGAGTTGATGATGCTCGACAGCCGCGCTTCGCTCGAGCGGACCGCGGCTTCATCGCGTTCGCGGATCTCGAGCATCTCGTTGAACCGTCGCGCCACTCGCACCACCTCCCACGGGCCGGTCAGACCGGCGCGACGCGACACGGCGCTGCTCGCTCCCTCGTCCGTGACGAGCGCCAGCCGCTCCATCGGACCGATGATTCGCGACACCAGACGCGCGCCGAGAACGAAGACCACCGCCATCACCAGCAGGATCACGAGCACGCTTTGCAGAAGCAGAGCGCGCACTGGCGCCCACACCTGGTCGCGCGGAGCGCCCGCGTAGACCCGCCATCCGGCCGTCGGGATCGAGGCAAATCCATAAACGCGCTCGACTCCATCCCGCCCGGCCGCAACCATCGTCCCGCTGCGTTCGGCAGGCGCCGGCAAAGCGAGCGGCGCCTCCGGGCTGCGTTGTCCGCTCACGCGTTGCGCATAAGGAAGGCGCGCGACGACCACTCCCTCTGAGTCGAGGATCGTCACCACCATCGACGGACCGGCGTAGAGGCTCTCCATCTGACGGTCGTAGTTGGCGAGATCGATCGACAGCGCGACGAAGCCGGCGAGCACGCCGCTCTCATTTCGGATCGGATGCGCGAGCATCGCAATCCATCTCTTCGACGTTGGCTCGACGAAAGGCGCACTGACGACGAATTGCCCGCTGTGTCGCGCGCGTGCGAACCAGCGCGCGCCGGCCACCGAAGGATCGAGAGCCTGCGGTGCGCGAACCGCGGACTGAATGACGCGACCCTCGAGATCGATCACCTCGATGTTGGAGAAAAGCGGATAGAAGTCCGCCTGATCGAGAAACGTCGCGATCTCCGGATCGGTCGACGCCGGATCCATCGCACGAACCGCCGGTTGCTGCGCGATCTTGCGAAGGACGCTCTTCGTCTCCGCAAACAGACGCTCGCTATTGCCCGCGAGATTCGTCGCCACTGCCGCGACGCTCGCCTCCCGTTCTCGCGCCGCTCTCCGCCCTTCGGAAAGAGCACGCCACGTCAAAAGCCCGACCAGCGGCATCCCGACGACCAGACCGAGGATCAGAAGGTACGCGCGAATCGGTGTCCCACCCGGCGCGATCGCGAGTCATCGGAGATCCGGCCGTCCGATGAGCGCGCGCCGATCTCGATGAACGCGGCCCCGCTCATCCGCGTTCAGGAACGCCACGGCACAGAAGATCGGTCGCAACAAAGCTTCGACACGACACGGCACCATGAACAGCGTTCACCTCGGTTGCGGATTCGTCAGATAAAGAGTTCGACAACCGTACCCGTGCAAATATCGAACCGAGGTGAGGCTCGCCGAGCTCGACACCGTGTACGCCGATGACCCTGTGGCCGTCACCGCGATCATGGGAGCGCCGGCTCCAGATCCCGTCCGCAGCTTCGCAGACGCTTTCCGGCTCAAACGGTGAGGAGGATGATGTTCGCCAACCTTGTATACGTGCTCTGCGCCCTCACCAGTGTGGCTTGTGCCGTGCTGCTCTACCGGGGCTACCGGCGATCGCACACGCGACTGCTGTTCTGGAGTGCCGTCTGCTTCGTCGGCCTCGCCGCGAACAACGTTTTGCTCATCGTCGATTTGCGCGTCGTGCCGGCCATTGACCTGTCGGCCGCGAAGCGATCGACCATCGCGTACATCAACACGTACATGGCGATGAACGACAGCGCCGTCATCACGAGCAGTCGACCGTAGTGGTTGGTGTTCGCGTGTCTTTCCGTTGTGTGCTCCATGACGAACCTCCTTCGTTCGTTACTTGCTCGACGCGCGCTTCGACGCGGCGAGCTTGATTGTGGTGGCCGTTTTGCCGTCCTTCGACATGGTCACGACGACACGCTTGCCTGCGGTCAGCTCCGCGCGCGTCGCCGGGCGGCCGTCCGCACGAAGGTAGGTCGTCTTCGCGGAGACTGTGACGTGCGTCGTCACACCGTCGTTCTGCTTCATAGTGAATGAGCCGTCGTCGTGCATCGCTGTGACGGTGCCCATGTAGGTGTGAACTTCTCCTGCGTGCCCGAAGGCGTTGAACGCGACGATCAGGAGCGAGAGGAGGATGAATTTACGCATGTTGATTGAGGTCCTTTCAGTGGTGAGGTGTTGCGTTGTGAGTGGCAGCGGGCGCGAGCGGGGCCTCTTCGTCTTCGCCGGCGAGAAACGCTTCTTCTGCCTGCATCTGCCGCCACTCGTCAGGTGATTTGGGATTGAGCTTCTGCATTTCCGCAGTCTCTTCGGGCGTGAGCTTCGGGAGATGGCGGATGAAGTGGACGAGACCCCAGCTTCCGTACGCGGATTCCGCCGTGCCGCGGCCGAACCCCGGCATGCCCGTCAGGCGCACGCCGTTTTCGATGATCGCGAACAGCTCGCCATCGGAGAGCGACTGCGTCGCCGCAAGCGTCATGTCCGGCGTCCGCGGATACATTTGCTTGCCCATGCCGCTCTCCCCCTGTCCGTCGTTGCCGTGGCATTCCGCACAGTGATCGGCGAAATGCGCGCGTCCATCAGCCAGCACCTGCGACGTTAGGTTTACGGGATTCTTCGCGTCGCGCAGCTCGGAGGGCACGGCCCACTGCCGCACGGTGCGCGCGACCGCGGCCTCGATGCGCGTCGGCTCGTCATGTGCGCTGAGGCCAGAGCGCACCATCGACATGAGCGCCAGTCCGCCGCCGAACAGCACGAGGACGATCATTGCGACGGCGATGACGACAGCGCGCTTCATTTGCCGTGTCCTTCATGCGTCGCCGGCTGCTGCGCGGGCGTCGTCGACATCGAATCGACTCGCCATGCCGACGTTCCGCGCGGCTGTTGATACCAGCCTGGATCGCGGTCGTAGTTCATTCCGTCGCGGATCTTGAGGATGGTGAACATGCCGCCCATGTCGATTGGGCCGAACGGGCCCACGCCTCCGCGCATCGGAATGCTGTTGCGCGGGACAGCCATCAACTGCTGGTGCTCGGCCATGTCGCCCATGCCGTTCGTACCCATAACCATTGTTCCGGGTGTAAGCGCGTCGAGCCGCTGTTGCGTCGTCGCCGGGTCGATTCCGAGAAGGTTCGGCAGGTCGTGGCCCATCTGATTCATCACGTGGTGCGACTTGTGGCAGTGCAGCGCCCAGTCGCCGGGGTTGTCGGCCACGAACTCGATGTCGCGCGCCGCGCCGACTGGCACGTTCACCGTGTTCTCCGGTGTCCATGCCGATTGGGGGATCGGTCCGGCATCGGTGCCCGTCACCCAGAACTTGTGACCGTGGAAGTGGATCGGATGCGAGTCCATCGACAGATTCGCGATGCGGATGCGCACACGATCGCCGGTGCGCACGAGCAGCGGATCGGTGCCGGGGAAGACGCGCGAGTTGAACGTGAACGTGTTGAAGTCGAGCATCACAGTCGGATCGGGCGTTGCGGTTCCGGGCTTGATGAACCATTCGTTGAGGAAGATCGCAAAGTCGCGATCGACGCGGCGCTCCCTCGCGTTGCGCGGATGAATGATGAAGAAGCCGTGCATGCCGAGGGCGATCTGCACCATCTCGTCGAAGTGCGGGTGATACATCAGCGTGCCGGTCTGCTTGAGCGTGAATTCGTAGGCGTACGTTTCGCCGGGCGCGATCTTCGGCTGATTGAGACCGCTCACGCCGTCCATTCCGTTCGGGAGGATGAAGCCGTGCCAGTGAACCGACGTGCCTTCCGGCAGTTTGTTCGTGACCAGAATGCGCACGCGATCGCCTTCAACCGCTTCGATCGTCGGTCCAGGCGTGGATCCGTTGTAGCCCCAGCAGTTCACGTTGAAGCCGCCGACGAACTCGCGGCGTACGGGTTCGGCGGTCAGGTGAAATTCCTTGACGCCGTCGACCATGCGCCAGGGAAGCGACGGGCCGGCGTTCGGGGTGGTAACGGGTGTGCGTCCGCTCGTGCGGCGCGCCGGTGTGCCGACGAGATCGCGTTCTCCGCTCGTGGCGCTGCTCGTCTGCGCCTGCGCGCGGCGGCCCGTAAAAAGGCCGACGACCGCCGCGGCGGCACTCGATGAAAAAAGATCACGACGTGAAAAAGACATCAGTGGCCCCCTTTACTGACATTCGCTTGCCGCCCCGCACCTTGTTCCGAGGCGGGGGTGAATGACGTGTCGTCCACAATTCCTTGCAGTACGCGATCGAGATCCGTGCGCGCGCTCCAGTACTGGCGCTGCGCTTCGATGTAGTCGCTCTGCGCTTCCGCTTCGTTCTGGCGGGCCTGCAGGAGCTGGAAGATTCCGACGAGCATCGCGTTGTGCTCGAGTTTCGTCAGCTCGACGATGCGGCGGCGGCGCGGCAGCAGGACGTCGCGGTAGTAGTCGACACGCGCGCGGGCCTCGCCGAGCGTCAGACGCGCCGCACGCAATTGCGACGACGATTCCGCTTCGAGTGCCGCGAGCATGTGCCTCGCTCGCAGGTATTCGGCTTCGGCACGCGTGCGTGCTGCGCGGCCTGTGTTAAAGATCGGGATCGGCAGCTCGATGCCAGGCCCGATCGTGTGCTCGCCGCTCGGCTCACGTTCGTAGTGGGCGTCGACGGTGACCTCGCCGAGTGCCGCGAGGCGCGCGATCGGAACATTCCGCTGAGCGATCTCGACCTCGCGGCGCGCGATCGTGACGTCGAGACGCTGTTGCGCCGCGAGTTGTTCGAGCTGCTGTTGATCACTCTCGTTGGCCGGTAGCTCAGGGAAGGTTTCGGGGACGCGCCATTCTACCGAGGTGTCGCGCAGTGCCATCGCGCGGATCAGTGCTTCGCGCGCGACGAGTAGCTGCCGTTCGGCACGCGAGAGGTCGAGCTTCGCTTGTTCGTACAGCGCCTGTTCGTTTTCGAGATCAAGATCGGTGATGTTCTCGGCGTGATGCTGCTTGACCGCGACTTCCGCGGCAGTGCGGGCGGCTTCGAGGATCGTGCGGCTTTGCGCGACGTGCTGCGTCGCCGCGATGAGATCGAAGTATGACGAACGAACGTCGGCCGCGAATCGCAGCACGCTGGAGCTGACGCGCATCTGCGCCGCATCGAACGCGGCACGTCCGATCGCTCGGCGGCGCGGGAGCTGGATCAACTCGATGAGCGACTGCGCGAGCCGCAACTCGTACGGGTGATACGGCTCGCCCGGAACGCGCCACTCGAACTCGAACACCGGATTCGTGATCGTGCTCGCTTCGATGAGATCCGCTCGCGCGATTCCCAGCTCCGCGAGCGTGACTTGCAGGCGCGGGTTGTTGGCGACGGCGATCGCGACCGCTTCGTCTACCGTTAGCTCGCCCGCGAGCATGGCACTCACGCGCTCTTCGTTTGCCTGTGCCGAAAGGTCGACAGTCCGATTTGTGCGGGTCGCGATCGCCTGCTGAACGTCGGTCAGGCCCGCGTCCTGCGGCACGCTGGCGCACGAGGCGAGTAGTGCCGCAGAGGCTGCGGCGGCGATGAATGTAGTTCGCTTCATCACGTCACTTCTCCTTCTTCACGCCGCTGGTGTGGCCCGAATGCGGGTTGGGCTGCGGTTCTTGCCCTTCGTGTCCGCCGGCGCCGACCGCTTTCTGCGCCTCCTCCACCGCGATCGGTGCCGGAGCGTCGAAGTCGTCGGGCTGTAACGTGGCGCCAGGTCGCACGCGAGCCACCGCAGCGCTCGACGTCGGCGCGCCAAGAACAACCTCGGGCGCACCGGCCGCGGGCTTCTGCGTCGCGCCATGTCCGGCATGCGCGTTCGCGCTGGCCGCCTGCTGATGGTACGCATGTGCGTCGGCCGCTGCCGTTGAGGCTCCGTGCTGCATGCCGGCGTGTTGGTCCGGCCCAGCTCCTGTCATCGCGGCGTGTGCGGAGTGATCCATCGCGCCTGCACTTGTGGTGGTGTGGCCGGCATGCGCGTTGGTCGCCGTGTCGTGTCCCATCGCCGCGTGATTCGCGGCAGACATCGTGGCGTGCGCGGAAGCGCCACTGCCGTGTGCCATCGCGTCGTGATCCGTGGCGGACATCGCGCCGGGCGCGCCGTGATCCATTTCGGCGGCCATGTTGTGACCGGCGTGCGTGTCGGCTCCGGTTCCGTGCGCGGAGTGATCCATCGTGCCGCTCGTGTCAGTTGCCGCCGTCGCGTCGTGACCGCCGTGCTCGTGGCCGCCGGAGACTGGGATTCCTTTTGCTTTTGCTTCGCGGTACGCCGCCGCGCTCTTGGACGCCGTGGTCTCGTTTCGCCCGCAGGCGAGAACGATCACGGCGAGAGCGACAAGCAGCGATCCACGCATGAGACTCATGCCTGTAGAACGCTTCATCGGGAGACTCCTTACAGCGGGAAATCAGTGGCTGAGGGAGGCGGCGCGAAGGGTGGCGGTCGCCGGGCACACTTTTGCCCAGGACGCCAATGCGCCAGGTGAAGGCGGGATCAAATGAGGAAGGTTTCGACGAGGACGTGCAGTCCGACATCGCGATCGCAACGGACTGCACCGAGCGCGATAAAGCTGCGATAGTGCGTCGCCGCATCCGGCGCTCCGGCCGGTGCCGTGCCCGTCAGAGCGGCCAGGCGGAACACCTCCGGCACGTTGGTCACGATGCGCTTCACCGGCTCCGGTTTTTCGCGCGCCGGTGGCGGAGTTACATCGTGCTCATGCTCGTGCGCGTCGTGGTCACCGCGTATGACACCTGCCGCCATCTCGCAGATCGGCATCAGTTTGTGCGCAATTTGATGGAAAGGCAGCACGCAGCAACCGAACACGAACACGGCCGCCAGCAGGACCGGAACGGTCGAGCCGGTAATCCATAGTGCCGCGATCGTTCGGCGGTTCATCCAGTTGGCGAGAGCCTGCAAGTCGTGGTCCTGAACAAGCGAGCGGCCCGAGGCGTTCCCGTCAGAAGCGGCCTCGGGCGACGTGTATCCGTTTGCTGACCGCGCTCTGCTCCGTCCACGTGAAGAACACGTCGCGGCCGACGCGGGCGAGCCGGGCGAAGCCTGCTGCGCGCGCCGTGCTCGAATCTGCAATTTTCATCGACGGCTCCGTTTTGCCGTTTCGTCCGACGCGACGCGCGCGAAGCTCGCCGCCCGTGCTCGTCTGCTCCAGCCATGTCACGAGCGCCGTCGCATCGTCGAGCAGCACGACGTCGAGTCTGCCGATCGGCTTTCCGTCGTCGATCTGCACCGGCTTCGCGAATGTGACTCCTCCGTCGCCGGAGAAGGCCACGAAAGCGCGTCCTTTCTCCTGCGACGCGGTGAACCACGCGGTAACCGCTTGCGTGCCGATCGCGTCGATCTGCGGGCCGTTCACGGGGCAGGCGTTGATCTTCCACTCGTCGGCATTCACGCGTGCCGGCTGCGTCCAGCCCTTCGCTGTCATCGCGACATAGGAGATGTCGCGCACTTCGTCCGGCGAGCGGTCGCGATAAACGATCACCGGGCCGGCGCTCGTCATCGTCATTCCCGTCGTGCAGCACTCGCACGTTCGCGCGTCCAGCTCCACTTCGTTCGCGATGGTTCCGTTTGCGTCGACGGTGGCATAGCGAATCCCCATATCGCCACCCATCTCGTGTCCATCGTGGCTCCCGCCTGTCATCTTTCGGCCGTCGAGCCACGTCGCCCCAACGCCGCCCTGCGGCAGCACCGCCAATGTGGCGAAGCCGTGCTCGGCTTCTTTGCCGTCGCGATTGAGAACGAACGATTGGCCCCAGCTCGCCCCGTCGTCGCGCGATGTCGACATGCGCACGTCGTACGAGTACGTGTCTTTGCCGCTCTTCTGAAGCCAGTGCGCGAACAACGTTCCTTTCGCATCTTCGACGACCGAAGGGAAGTCTGCCCAGTTCACGACGAGATCGTTGCGCTCGACGATGGTTCGGGACGCGCTCCATTGCCCGGCGCGATAGCGTGCGAAGCGCAGTGCCGTGCGATCCGTTCCAGTCACCGGCTCGAGCCAGCTCAGAAGTACGCCGTCGCGCGTCGCGAAGAGGAACGGTTCGGCCGCGCCTGCGCCCGCAGGGGTTGGAATCGCCTCCACGGGGCGATCTGCGTTCTCGGGACCCTCTGCCGTCTGTTGCAGCGACGCGACGTTCGTCTCGTCAGCGCAGGAAACCGAGAGGAGCATCAGGGCCACGACGATCGTGCGTTTCACGGCGCGCATTCTAGACTCCGGTGGTGCGGCGCAGCTCATCCAGGAACTCGTGAATGGGCGGCGCAAAGACGCGGCCGAAGTCTTCCGCATTCTGGAGGTCAGCCGACATGGCCGTCGACGCGAGTACGCCACGAGGCAGGAGACGCGCGAGGTCTTCCGCGAGTTGCGTCGGATGACGATGATCCATGCCTGGAACGATCAGCGTCGGTGCCGTGATCCCCACCAGCTCGTCCACGCTGCGGAACGATCGATCGCGGCCGATCGCCGCTGCGGCCGCGATGCTTGCTGCGGCCGACCGTGGGATTGCATCGCGTACGAGTGCTCCGATGACCGGCGCAAGATCGGCCAGGATCGGAGTCCATGCCGCCTCGATTCCCGCCGATCGTGCGCGCTCCGCGAACGCATCCATGAATGCGATCTCGGCTTCCTTCTTCTCATCGTCCTCGATGTCTTCGACGCTGATCAGGATCAGTGCCGCAACGCGCTCGGGAGATGCGACGGCCGTTCGCAACGCGATCGTCGTGCCGAGCCCCGCTCCGCCGACGATCGCGCGCGTCCAACCAAGATGATCCAGTAGCGATACGACATCGTCCGCGTATTGCGTCCATGTGTGTCGCGTCGGATCTGCGCAGACCGACCTGCCGTAGCCTCGAATGTCGGGCAACGCGATCGTGTGATGGTCCACCAGCTCTTGCGCGAGCGGCACGAACATTTCGTGATCGGGACCGCCACCGTGCAACAACACGATCGGGAGATGCCGCCCTTCGGCGCCCTTCGCACTGCCGTGCATCACCGTTGCGAAGAGCGGCCAACCGTCGTTTCCGTGATACGTGAACACCGTTGTGCGTCAGATCCTCGCGCGGCGAAGCCGCAGCGCGTTCGCGATGACCGACACGGAGCTGAAGCTCATCGCTGCCGCCGCAATCATCGGACTGAGAAGCAAACCGAAGAACGGATATAGCACTCCCGCCGCGATCGGAACGCCCAGCGCGTTGTAGATGAACGCGAAGAAGAGATTCTGCCGGATGTTGCGCATCGTTGAGTTGCTCAAGCGGCGCGCACGCACGATCCCGCGCAGGTCACCTTTGACGAGAGTCACGCCGGCGCTCTCCATCGCGACGTCCGTGCCTGTGCCCATGGCGATGCCGACTTCCGCCTGCGCGAGCGCCGGCGCGTCGTTGATGCCGTCGCCTGCCATCGCGACGACGCGGCCCTGTTGCTGCAGACTCTTGATCGCGTCAGCCTTTTGATCCGGCAGTACCTCCGCGATCACGTCGTCGATGCCAAGCCGCTTCGCCACCGCACGCGCCGTAGTCCCGCTGTCGCCAGTTAGCATGACGATGCGCAACCCTTCAGCGTGCAATTCGCGGATCGCATCCGGCGTCGTCTCCTTCACAGGATCGGCGACGCCGATCAAACCTGCCGGCTTGTCATCGACGACGACAAACATCACGGTCTGCCCTTCGCCGCGCAGCGTCTCCGCACGGTCGAGTAGTTCGTGCGCATCGACGCGCAGTTCCTCCAGCAACGCGCGATTGCCGAGCGCGACGCGCTTTCCGTCTACGACGCCGCGTACGCCCTTGCCAGTGATTGACGCGAACTCGCTCGCTGCGCGTACATCGAGGCCGCGTGATTCCGCACCGGAAATGATCGCCGCGGCGAGCGGGTGTTCACTCGCGCGCTCGACATTCGCGGCGAGACGCAGCAACTCCCGTTCATCGAAGCCGCTCATGGCGACCACCGACGACAGCTCCGGTTTCCCGAGCGTCAGCGTCCCCGTCTTGTCGACGACGAGTGTGTCGACCTTGCGCAGCACTTCGATCGCTTCGGCGTTGCGAAACAGCACTCCGGCCGTCGCGCCTTTACCCGCAGCGACCATCACCGACATCGGCGTCGCCAGACCGAGCGCGCAAGGGCAGGCGATGATGAGCACGGCCACCGCATTCACGATCGCGTACACCAGCCGCGGCTCCGTGCCGAACAGTGCCCAAGCCGCGAAGGTGAGAACTGCTACACCGATGACGCTCGGGACGAACCACGCCGACACTTGATCGGCGAGCTTCTGGATCGGCGCACGGCTTCGCTGCGCCTGCGCCACCATGTTCACGATCTGCGAGAGGAGGGTGTCCGCGCCAACGCGCTCGGCTCGCATCAGCACCGATCCGGTCGTATTCACGGTCGCGCCGATGAGCCGATCGCCGGTCGTTTTCTCCACCGGCAACGGTTCGCCCGTCACCATCGACTCGTCGACGTTCGTCGTTCCTTCGGTCACGACGCCATCGACCGGCACCTTTTCACCGGGACGGATGCGCAGAACATCGCCCGGTTCGACCTGTTCGAGCGCAACATCCTGCTCCTGACCATCCGCGCTGACGCGACGTGCGGTTTTCGGCGCGAGACCGAGAAGTGCGCGAATTGCCGCACCGGTCCGGCTTCGGGCACGAAGCTCCATCACCTGTCCGAGAAGCACGAGCGCCACGATGGCCGCCGCAGCTTCGTAGTACACGCCGACGTGTCCCATCTCATCGCGAAACGAGTCGGGGAAAACGTTGGGCGCGAGTGTCGCGACGATGCTGTAGAGGAACGCCACCGACACGCCGAGACCGATGAGCGTGAACATGTTCAGATGCCGGTTCACGAGCGACTGCCAAGCGCGTTCGAAGAACGGCCAGCCACCCCAGAGAACGACCGGCGCCGCCAGCGCGAGCTCGATCCACTGTGCCCAGCTCAAGAGCGTGTGGCCGAGCAGTTCGTGCGCGGCGGGAACATGCCGCAGCATCGCGAAGATGACGAGCGGTATGGTGAGCGCGGTACTTACCCAGAACCGCCGCGTCATGTCTCTCAGCTCGGGGTTTTCCGTTTCGATGGTGATCGTGCGCGGCTCCAGTGCCATGCCGCAGATCGGGCAGCTTCCCGGCGCGTCGCGGACGATTTCCGGATGCATCGGGCAGGTCCACTCCGTCTGTGTCGCAGGCGCTGCGACGATCTCAGGCTCCAGCGCCATGCCGCACTTCGGGCATGCGCCGGGCCTGTCCTGCCGCACTTCGGGATCCATCGGGCAGACGTAAGTCGCGCCGGCCGGTGCGGGCCTGGGCTCGGGCCGCTTGCCGCTCGCGTATGTGGCCGGGTTTGCGTCGAACTTCGTTTTGCAGCCGATGCTGCAGAAGTAATACGTCGTGCCGTCGTGCTCCGAAGAGCCCACCGCGTCGTCTTTGGAGATCGTCATGCCACACACCGGATCGACGACTTCGGTTGACGCGGGCGGTGTGACGCCATACGCAGCGGGGTTCGCATTGAACTTCTGTTTGCACGACGCCGAGCAGAAGTAGTGCGTCGTATCGCCGATTCGTGACGAGCCGGCCGCCTGCGCCGGGTCGACCGTCATCCCGCAGACCGGATCGACTTCAACGCGAGCGTGTGCGTGGTGCTGATCTTTCATGAGGACCTCCATAGATCTCCGGACGTTCAGCAGCAGGAGTGCCCAGTCGAGCAGCAGGACGCGGGCTCGACGGGCGCAGCAGCGCCGGCGTACTGATCCGGAGCGGAATCGAACTTTGTTTCGCAGCTGCGGGAGCAGAAGTGATGAGTCTCGCCGTTATGTGTGGACGAGCCGACCGCCTTTGCGGGATCGATGGTCATGCCGCAGACGGGGTCGGTCACGGTGGCGTTCGCTGTCGTGTGATTCATGTGTGTCTCCTTCGACTCAGCTAACGCATCACCTATGTCCGTCTTACACTCCGCTTCGCGCAACCACACATGAACTCAGAACTCACGCTGCAGCTCGCCGACAACCACCGGCAATTCCGCGAGTTCCTCGAACGAAGACTCGGGGATCGTGCGCTCGCCGAGGACATCCTTCAGGATGCTTTTGTGAAGAGCCTCGAGAGACCGATCGAAGTGCGCGACGAAGTGTCGTCGATCGCGTGGTTCTACCGCACGCTCCGGAATGCCGTCATTGATCACTACCGACGGACCGGGGCACGCAACCGTGCACTCGAAGCGCTCGCGCGCGAGATGGAAGGAGCAGTCGAGCCGCCACCTGAGTTGCGCGACGCGATTTGCGGCTGCGTCACGCGTTTGGCTTCGACGCTGAAGCCTGAATACGAGCGAGCCATCCGCCGCATCGACGTGGAGGACACGCCGGTGCAGGATTTTGCCGTCGAAGCGGGGATCACTGCCAACAACGCATCTGTCCGTGTCTTTCGCGCGCGGGAGGCGTTGCGCAAGCAAGTAAAGATGTCCTGTGGTACGTGCGCCGAGCATGGATGCCTCGAATGCGATTGCGGCAGGTCAAAGTGACCAGAGTTGCAAGTGAACCTCAGAGGGGCGCTTCGAAAATGAGATCCGATCTCCAAGGTCGCGCAGCCGCGGTTCAACAAAGGCGGGATTCGTGGCGCTACGTTTGGCGAATTAGCGAGGGCTGCGACTCCCCAAAAGAAGAACGGCGGAGATAGCGACCGAGGCACCGATGTCGGGAGGACATGGAAGACCGGCCGCGTCGTGGTACAGCTTCAACGCACAAGCAATCAAAAGAAATGTGAGCGCGGTTCTGAGGATGCTCAGGTGTGGCCCTCCACGGAAGGATTGAAGGAATCAGTTTCCGGCCGACTGCACCGAGATGATGTCGAAGAAGCCGCTCTTGTTCATGCCGAACGTGACGCGAACGGGTTCGTCGTCTCGACACGCCGCTTTGCACTGATTGGCGATTTCTGAATCGAAGGTGCCAAGACGTTTTTCGAGGCCGCCTTCGTCTCGAACTTTGATGTTCCATTTCGGAATGCGTCCATTGTTCGTGCGGACGTCGTCATCGTAGATTTGGACGATGGTGAAGTCCTCTTCCCGGACGTGCGACAGGTGGGTTTTCTTGCGAGTCGGCTGAGCGGGTTTGTTTTGATCGAGCGACGCCAGATGTGTCGCGAGCCGACGGACGTGAGTTTCGAGGCTCGAAAGGCGGCCTTCCAACTCGCGATGAATCAGCGGTTCATCAGACGTCGTTCCGATGAACTGAGTGATCTGCGCCGGGTCCCCGAAGGTGCGCGCGAATTCGATGACGACACGATCGTTCGTGATGACGTACTGCGTTTCCCCATTGGCCGCGACGATCGGTACCCGGTACTCGAAAGCGGAAGCGGACATGTTGTCTCTCCTTGCCTTGTATCTAGGCGGCAGCGTTGCGTTCGAACTGAGTAGGTAGGCCCCCATGTGAAGTGCTGTCTGCCCGGGATGGAGTTTTCGCGATCCACGCATCCAGCGGATGTTTTTCGCCGTGGCGTGCGCTGAAGGAGCGGCAGTGCTCCAAAACTGGACAGAAGTTGGCGCACTTCGTGGGGAAGCCTGACGACTTTTGCCAGCGCTCGACGGGCGTGCACAGCGAGGCGTAGTCGTTTTCCAGCGCTCGATGCTTCGCGCTGTATTTTTGTTCATAGGCCCGCAGTACCTCGCCGTCGTCGAGGAACGGGACGGTGATCGGAACGTGCGTGTGGATGTCGATGAGTTTCGAAGCCTCCTTTCGGTTAGGGTCGTCCATGTTCGGGGGCGTGCAGAGCAGCTGCATGCGTCGCACGGTGAGCGCCTCAGCACCCGTCTCGGCGAGCCACGGGTACTTGCTAACAGAAGTTCGTGGTTCGGATGCATCCCCATCAAGATGCGGAAGAGGTTGAGCTGGTAGACCGAGCCGGGACTCGCTGCCAGCGGACCTCGCTCCAGCATCAGCTTCACGGCGTACCACTTGATGTTCTTCAGGTCTTCGAGCAGGCCTGTCGGTACGTGAAAGGTGTCGTTCCTTGCCGAAGCGATCCTTGTTCCGCCTTTGTTGTAAAAGAGCCGTGTTTCGGAGACGAAGATTCGATCCTGATCTCGGTTGATCAGGTTGTGAGTCTTCGTTCCCTGCATGCTGGCGATCTCGCTGGACACCGTGACGAAGTAGCCGGCGCGAGCTTCGAGGAAGAGCTGCCGAATCCCGTCGCTGATCTGCGAAGCGGTCACCTCCTCGCCGACATCGAAACGAAGAGAGGCGGTATCGGCGAGATACCGAACCAGCGATGGTGACGCCGGAGCACTCCAGCGGAGCGCGCGCGGATCGGAACTCGCGAGGTCATTTCGGACCTCGCTCCACGTTTTCTGGACAGACCTGTCCTCGCTGCACAGACCGATGCAGGGCATAGCGGTGCCTCTCAGAGTTGACGTTGGAGTAGAAATTGAGATGAGGCGTGAGGCTGCGGCGAAGGCGTGATGACCCCGGCAAGGGGAGCCGCTAGAAGGGTGGGGGAGCAGGCCTCATCTTCGCGAACGAAGAGGTCCCAAAAATGTCCCCATAAATGTCCCCAACTCGCGGCCGTATCGCGTCCGAATCGCGACTCAGGGGAAGTTGAAGGAAAATCGGCCTTTACGGCTCAATCACTTACGGGAAGGTTGGTAGCGCATACGGGATTCGAACCCGTGTTACCGCCGTGAGAGGGCGGCGTCCTAGACCCCTAGACGAATGCGCCTTGTTTGGAGAACAACGGCGTGGGACGCGGAAGATACCGAAGGCATCTGGCGCAGTCAAGGGCGGTTAACAGCGCTGAGGTCGATGAATTCCCTAGCGGGGGATGGCGATGTCGGCGGTCGTCGCGTTGGGGAGTTTGAGCAGTTCCTGCGGGGCGAGGCGGGCTTTGCTGTGGCGGTTGCCGCCGCCGATGATCACCGCGCTCGACTCCATCACGCGCTGGTCGATGTAGAGCGGGATCTCGGGCGGGAGGCCGGCGATGCTCACGCCGCCGATCAGCATCCCCGTGACCTCGGACGTCTCCTCCGACGATGCGAACGACACGCGTTTCGTGCCGGCGATTGCGGCGATCTTCTTGTTCACGTCGAGCTTCGTGTCTGCGCGGACCAGGCAGGCGAGGTAGCGGCGGGGCTCTGTTTTCACCACGACCAGGATCGCGTTCGCGGCCTCGTCGCTCGGAAAGCCGTAGTGCGCGAGGAAGGCGGCCGTGTCGGCGAGCTCGGGCTCGCATGCGAGCGTTTCGTACGTGGCGCCGGCGGCGTCGAGTGCCTCGCGGACGCGGTCGTGGAGGATCGATGAGTCAGCCATATCGTGCATGTTTTACCGCATTTAACGGGCACGCATCACGCAATTGTGGAGGCGGAGGAACATTAGCTGATGCCGAACGCAATCACGATGTTGAAATCGGAGCATGCGGCGCTGAAGCGCCTGCTCCGCGAGTTGAACGAGACCACCGAGCGTGCCGTCAAGCGTCGCGAGGACCTCGTCGCCGAAATCGAACAGACCTTGAAGATGCACGCGCAGATCGAAGAGGAAGTCTTCTATCCGGCGTTCAAAGTGAAGACGCGCGGTACCGATGCCGAGGACATGTTTTATGAGGCGGCGGAGGAACATCACGTCGTCGACATGGTTCTGCCCGCGATGAAAGCGGCGAACAAGAAGTCGCACGAGTTCACCGCGAAGGCGAAGGTCCTCAAAGACCTTCTCGAGCATCACATCAAAGAAGAAGAGACCGAGATGTTTCCGCACGCGCGCAAAGTCTTCACCGAGGAACAACTGCGCGAGCTCGGCGACATGATGCAGGCCCGCAAGGACTCCGTCGAGGCGATGTGGAACAACCCGCTCCTCCGCCCGATGAAGAAGCTCCAGAGCGCGGCGCAGAAGTTCATGCCGACCAAGGTCAAGACTGTGAAGGCCGCCGCCATCGCAGCCGTGATGGAACGCAACGAAGCGCGATGAGAACCGGGAGGCCTCAGGCCTCCCGATCTTTTTCTACGCGCCGATCGCTTTGCGAATCCGCTCGATCTGTCGCGTGTGCACGATGTCGTGCGCCGCGAGCAGCGCCATCAACTGATTCACATCCTCGAACCCACGCTCCGCGTGCATCCCGCCGCGACGACGCTCCTCGTCCGACAGCGACGACACCAGCCGCACGTTGATCTTGCGCAACATCCGAAACTGTTCCAGCGCGTCGGCGACATTCGCGTTCGCGTAGTGAAGATTGCGGCTCCAGAGATCCTGGTCGTAGCCCGCGATCGGAGGCGTGTCATGCGCGACGATCATCCGATAGCGAAACGATCCGACCAGCTCCGCATCCGCGACGTGCTGCATGACCTCCGCGATCGACCACTTTCCTTCGCGCTCAGGCGTGTGCAACTGCGCGTCAGTCAGTCCTGCGATCGCGCTTTCGAACGATGCGGGACCAAGCGGGAGGAGCTCGAGCGGATTGCGATCGCCGACGAGATCGAGCATTGCGCGCGTGTACGCATCGGCGGGTTGACCGGCGGGATTGGCGTAAATCGACGACATGGCGAAATCGTACTCCTGCGTGCATCATGCTTCGCGATGGCTCGCAATTGTGGCACCGCGATCGTCCTGTGGATTTTGCTCGCCGGCGGATACGGCTACTTCCTTCGCGACCGGCTGCCGATGCCGGCGATGCCCATCGTCGCGATCGTGATGGCCACGTTCGTGTGGATGGGATTGATCGTGATCAACAGCGGCCGTTACGCACTGCGCGACTGGCACGCGCAGAACCGCATGGCTCGCGGCGAACGTCCCGCCGACGGCCAACTCGTCGCCGCCATCGGCCCCATCCGCCCAACCCTCGGCGCACTCCACTCGCCACTGCGCGGAGTCGAGTGCGTCGCGTACACCTACAAGATCGGACCGCCGGCGCAGACTTCCGATTCACCCGCGCCCGACTATGCCGGCTTCGCGATCACGCGATGTGCGGTGCACACGAGCTACGGCGCGATGCACATCGGCACGTTCGCGTTGTTCGAAGGCGTCGAAAAGGCGGTGGGCGATCGTGCGCATGCGATGGCGTACGTCGAGTCGACGAAATTCGAAACGCTCGAAGGGTTCAAGGAGCTCGCGACGTCGATGTTCGCGATGTACACCGCACCCGCGCCGATGCGTCGCGACTGGCGCGTCGGCGGTGAGCCGCGCGTGCCGGTGTCGAGCGCGGATCTCGAAGAGAGCGTGATTCGCGTCGGCGAAACTGTGACCGCGTACGGACGCTACGTCGCCGCGACGAACTCCATCGTCAGCGACATCAAGGATCAGGGCTATCTGCGCATCACGCCGGGCGGCGAGGCGCGACGCGAGTCGTCGTTCCCGTCGAACGCGATTCAGAAATTCATCGGCGGAACCGTCGCGATCGTCGCGTCGAATGCGCTGCTGTGGTGGGTGATGCGATTCATCCCGCTGGGTTGATCACGATGCGACCGCGCACGCGGCCGGCCATGAACTCTTCCGCGAGCTCAAATGCTTTCGACAGCGGCTCGGTGCGCGAAAACGACGCGACTTTGTCGAAGTCGAGATCATGTGCGAGACGCGACCAGCCTTCGATACGCTTCGCTTTCGGCGTGCGCAACGAGCTGACACCCAACAGCGAAACGTTGCGCAGGATCATCGGCCACACCGTGATGTTCAACTCGTAGCCGCCGGCCATGCCGCAACTCGCGACCGCGCCTTCGTACTGCGTCTGCGCGTAAAGCGTCGCGAGCGTTTCGCCTCCGACGGTGTCGATGCCGCCGGCCCACTTCTCCGATTGCATCGGCGCGCCTTTCTTCGACAGCTCGTCGCGATGCACGATCGACGTCGCGCCGAGTCCGCGCAGGTAGTCCTCGAGCTCGGGACGTCCCGTCGACGCCGCGACGCGATGTCCGAGCTTCGCGAGCAGCAGCACCGCGAACGATCCGACGCCGCCGCCCGCGCCCGTGACGACGAGCTCTTTGTCGCTCGGCGTGATGCCGTACTGCTCGAGCGCCATCACGCACAGCATCGCCGTGAAGCCTGCGGTGCCGATCTGCATCGCCTGCTCGAAGCTCATGCCGTCCGGGATTTTCACGATCGCGTCGGACTTCACGCGCTGGCGCGTGGTGTAGCCGCCGGGATCGCTTTCGCCGAGGCCCTGGCCGGTGCCGAGAATGCGATCGCCGGGTTTGAATTCGTCGGTGTCCGACGCGACGACGGTGCCGGCGAGGTCGATGCCGAGGACCATCGGATAGCGGCGCACGATGCGGCCTTTGCGCGTCACCGCGAGCGCGTCCTTGTAGTTCATCGACGAGTACGCCACGTCGATCGTGACGTCGCCGGCCGGAAGGTCGGACTCGCTGAGCGACTCGAATGCGACGGCGTTTTCGCGGGCCACGAGAGCGTTGATCGTCATCGTCCGCAATATACTCGCGGGCCATGGCTAAGCAATACGATGTCGTCGTTCTCGGCGCCGGACCCGGCGGCTATGTGGCCGCGATTCGCGCCACGCAACTCGGACTCAAAACTGCCGTCATCGAGAAGCAATACTGGGGCGGCGTCTGCCTCAACGTCGGATGCATTCCGTCGAAGGCGCTGCTGCGCAACGCGGAGATCGTGCACATCCTCAAGCACGACATGAAGGCGTACGGCGTGACGATCGATGGCAACGTTTCGTACGACTACAAGGTCGCGTACGAGCGCAGTCGGAAGGTCGCGGACGGGCGCGTCAAAGGCGTGCACTTCCTGATGAAGAAGAACAAGATCGACCAGCTCCTCGGCTGGGCGACCTTCACCGACGCCAACACGCTCGAGGTCGCGCTGAACGACGGCGGCACCGAGACCGTGACGTTCAAGCACTGCATCATCGCGACCGGTGCGACGACGCGACTGCTGCCGAACACGAAGCTCAGCGAGCGCGTGGTCACATACGAGGAGCAGATCCTCGAGGACAAGTTGCCGGAGAGCATCATCATCGCGGGCGGCGGCGCGATCGGCGTCGAGTTCGCGTACGTGATGAGCAACTACGGCGTGAAGGTGACGATCGTCGAGTTTCTCGATCGGCTGATGCCGAACGAAGACGAAGAGGTTTCGACGGAACTGCAGAAGCAGTACCGCAAAGCAGGCATCGAGTTCATGACCTCGACGCGCGTCGACTCGATCGACGACTCCGGCGACAAAGTGAAAGTCGTCGTCACGAAGGATGGAGCACAGCAGACGCTCGAAGCGGACAAGGTGCTGCAGGCGATTGGCTTCAAGGCGCGCGTCGAAGGCTACGGACTCGAGAAGACCGGCGTGCAGCTCACCGATCGCGGCGCGATCGCGATCGACGCGCGCATGCGCACGAACGTGCCGCACATCTACGCGATCGGCGACGTCACGGCGAAGATGATGCTCGCGCATGTGGCCGAGGCGATGGGCATCGTCGCGGCGGAGACGATCGCGGATCACGAGACGAAGGAGCTCGACTTCGTGATGATGCCGCGCGCGACGTACTGCCAGCCGCAGATCGCGAGCTTCGGCTGGACGGAGAAGCAGGCGCGCGAGCAGGGCTTCGACGTGAAGGTCGCGAAGTTTCCGTTCAGCGCGAATGCGAAGGCGCACGGCCTCAACGATCCGACCGGCTTCGTGAAGATCATCAGCGACGCGAAGTACGGCGAGCTCCTCGGCGCGCACATGATCGGTCCCGACGTCACCGAGTTGCTGCCGGAGCTCACGCTCGCGCAGCAGTGGGAATTGACGACGGCCGAAGTCGCGCGCAACGTGCACTCGCACCCGACGCTCAGCGAGGCTATCAAGGAAGCGATCCATGGCCTCGAAGGCCACATGATCAACATGTGAGCGTGAACACGAATCGCTGGAACCGGCTGCGCTACACGCTGTACGTGCCGGTGTACGACCTCGTCGCGAGGCGACTCGCGCGCGGACGTCGTCGCTCGATCTCGCTGTTGAACGTGCATCCGGGCGAGCGCGTGTTGATCGTCGGCTGCGGCACGGGGCTCGATCTCGAGCTCCTGCCGCGCGACGCCGCGATCACCGCGATCGACCTCACGCCGGCGATGGTGACGAAGACGCTCGAACGCGCGGCCGAGCTCGGGATGACGATCGAAGCGCGCGTGATGGACGCGTCTGCGTTGGAGTTCGCGGATGAGACATTCGACTGCGTCGTGCTGCATCTGATTCTCGCCGTCGTCCCCGATCCGTACACGACCGCGCGTGAAGCAGCGCGCGTCGTGCGGCGCGGCGGGCGCGTGGCGATCTTCGACAAGTTCGTCGCGGGCGAGGCGTCGCTGTTCCGCCGCGCGTTGAACGTCGTGACGAACTTCATCGCCACCGACATCACGCGCAACGCCGGGGAGATTCTCGCGGGCACCGGGCTCGGCATCGTGCACGACGAAGGCAGCTTGTTCCGCGTGGTCATCGCACGGAAGTGATTCGTGATTGAATTGGTTCCCATCTAATTGGAGCCAATTGAATGATCGAGTCTGCTGCAACGAGTGAGGGAGTGCCCGTCGCCCCGGCGATGGCTGCGGCCATCGGGAACGCGCGACTGCCGGTGGAGCGCGCGCTGGTGGATCGCCGGGTCGTGCTGATGTGCGCGATGTCGGTGGGGCTGGCGCTGGTGACGGGGTTCGTCGCGCAACTGCTGATCGCGGTGATCAACCTGGTCACG
>DASVNL010000570.1:0-2763 GCA_036383875.1 Thermoanaerobaculia bacterium | reverse complement strand
TGCTCGAGGCGCCGATCGCGTTCGCGCAGTCGGGCAACATTCTTTGGGGCGTGTCGCACGACACGGGACTCACCGGCATCAACGTGCAGAACCCCGCAGCGCCGCAAGTAATCAGCAGCACCGGCCTCGCCGAATCCTTTTTCGACGGTGTCGCCGCCGCGGGCTCGCGCGTGTTCGCGTTCGAGAAAAACAATCGCCTGCGCGTCTTCAACGTGACTGACCCCGCGCATCCCGCGCTCGTGACGACGCTCAACGAATGGACGAACGTCGTCGCTGCGAGCGGCAATCGTTTGTTCTTCGCCGGCGCGATCATCGACGCCGAGGATTTGTCGTCGGCGACCGGCAAGCCGCTGCGCATCTTCGACGCGACCACGCTCGCATCCCTCGGCGAGTTCACCGATCTCGCGGGACCGGTCAGTGGTGTGTGGACCGACGGCAGCGTCGCGTACGTCATCGACCCGCCGTACTTGCGCGTGCTCGACGTTTCGAAAACCGCCGAACCGCGCGAGCTTTCATCGATCCTCGTGCCGAACATTCAGGATCACATCCGCGTGAAGAATGGACTCGCCGTGATCTACGGTCGCGTCACCGTCAATCTCGTCGATGTCTCGAAGCCGCTCGCGCCGCGCGTGCTCGCGTCGTGGAACACGCAGGGACATGCGCCGAGCGAGGCTGCGATCGCGGGGACGACGTTCGTCGAGGCGAATCCACACAGCGGCTTCCACATCGTCGACTACACGAACTACGCGGCGCCGGTGCAGATCGGCGGGCGCAAATGGCACTACCACAGCATCGCCACGGGCGACGACGCGGTCTATCTGCTCGAGCAGGGCGTGTTCCTCACGCTGCAGATCGCGAACGGCACGACGTCCGTCGACAAGACGAAGTACTCCGTCAACGCCGACCAGGTGGAGATCGTCCCGCCGAACTCGCCGAATCCGTACGCGCTGCTGTTGCGCGCGCCGGACGGGATCCGCATCTACTCGCTCGCGAATCGATTCGATCCGCAGCCGGCGGCGTTCGTCCCGATGGACGAGCCGCAGCTCCTCGGCACCGGAGACGGCGTTGCGTACGTCGCGATGGACGGCGTTCTGCATCGCCTGAACGTCGGCGTTCCGTCCCTCGCCGAGACTGAGATGAAGGTCATGTCGCCGATGCAGATCTCCGTCGCGGGCGAGAAGATCGTCGTTGCGGACCGCTATTCGCTGCGCGTCTTCGGGCCGGATACGACATCGCCGGTGCCGCCGCCTCCTGTGACGTCGAAGCGCCGCTCGGTGCGCTGAGGCCGGAAAAACGGGCCGGAAACGGGCCCGATACGGAATAGGTAACGCCTTCCGCGCCAGGAATTCATCTCACTTTTTCTGATTTGTAAACGGCGTTCCGCACGATCGGCCTTAGAGTTCACTCGGCCTGCAAGGGAACCGTTCTCGTCTGATGGCGCACAAGATCACCCGATTTCTCGTACTCGCGACGCTCTTCGCCTTCGGGCTGGAAGCGGATGAGCCGAGGTGCACCCAGACGGCGAAAGAGTGCGATCAGCAGATCCGGCAGATGCTCAGCGGCTGCCGGTTCCTCGGCATGACGGTCGACGAGCGCAACAATGCTCTTGTGATCACCAACATCGTCCCGAAGGGTCCTGCCGAGCGCAGCGGACTGAAAGTCGGGGACCGGTTGATCGCGGTGAACGGAAAGTCGCTCACCAACGCATCGCCGCGCGATTTCAAGCAGACTGTCGCCGATGCGCGCTCGACCTGCCGCCTCTGGATGATCATTTCGCGACGCGGCGCGTATACAAAGCTGGAAGCGCGACTCGAGCCGTACTCAAAAGCTCAGATCGATAAGATCATTTCCGCGCACGTGTCGCAGAGCCATACGACGACAGCGGGCGGACATTGATGATGGTGAACATCGCAAGCCCATGTTCGATGCGATCCTGGCGAAGTTGAGATTTCCGTCCCGCAGGGATGGACGGCCGGACCGCGTCTCGATTCTTCTTCCGTTTCTCATCATCTCCATCGGCCTCGGCGTTCTCGCCTGGCGCTCGCACGTTCTCTCCGTGAAGATGGAGCGCGGCGCGAAGCAGTCCGCGCAGCAGGCCGCGGCATACGCCGCCGAGATCAAAGCGAGCCGCGTCGACGCCGCCGTGTCCGCGGAAATGATCCGCGTCGCCGATCTCTGGCAGCAGCACGAGCGTCGCATCGGCGAGCCGACGTTCCCCGCGCTGCGCGACTGGCTCCTCGAGCAGTCGTGGATCATCGAGGCGATCTACGTCCCCGACTTCGATCCCGCGAGCTCGATCTACGTCAGCGAAAAGCCGTCTGAAAATCCCACGCAGGTGATGCGCCGCAATCGCGAGTTCTTCACCTCGACGGGGACGATTCGCTACGCCTACGATCCGCGCCGTCTCTTGTCGCTGCCTGCGCCGAACGCCGCGATCATGCAGCGTCTGCCGGGCGTGCCGTCGAGTCAGCAGCACGCGGAGATCGTGATCGTGCACGGCCAGAAGGCCGGACTCACGGAACTGCAGGACGGCTTCGCCGTCGTCGTTCCGCTCGCCGCGCCGCTGCAGGATTTCGGCGTGCGCGCGTTCGTGCGCACCGCGTACGTCGGCGGGACGGGCTGGCAGAGTCAGCGCGTCATCAGCGCGTGGATGAGTCTTCTCGCCGTCGTGCTGACGATGATCGGCGCGCTGCTCGCGTCGCGCGGCATGAAGAAGGAAGCGGAGACGATGAAGCTGCGCGGCGCGCTGATCGCGAACGTCTC
>DASVNL010000569.1:0-2763 GCA_036383875.1 Thermoanaerobaculia bacterium | reverse complement strand
AGATATTTTTCGAGGTACGAGAAGCGCGGGTAATACGCGCGCATCGCGCGGATGCGCGGCGTCGTGCGTCCGGTGCCGAGCAATGTGAGCTCGAGCTGGAGGTAGCGGCCTTTGGACGATTGAAAGAGGAGTTCCCAGGTGGCGGTTGGCGGTTGGCGGTTGGCGGTTGGCGGGAGGCCGCGGCCCAACCCCGAAGCGCTCGACTCGGCGGAGCTACCGACAACCGACAACTGACAACCGCCAACCCACGGCAGTTCCGATCCCGTCGACCTCCGAATCAACCTTGGCTCATCGACCAATGGCGCGAACGCCAGCTCCTTCTCATCGTTCGCGCAGCGTGTGCGCACCACGACGTCGCAATCGGGAGGGATGCAGGCGTCGAGGAAGAGGCGGTGCCAGACGCAGTCGGGTTGTTTGCCGTCGAGTTTGACGACGCGGATCGTGGCGCTGCGTTCGTAGCGGCCGCGGTCTTGCGTGACGAGCGGGAGCCAGCGCGGGCCGAAGTCGTAGAACACTTTGTCGCCGCTCGACGCGAGGCCTTTGCCGCCGAAGAGGCGCATCGCGACGAACTCCGCGAGCGGTTCGATGCGGATGCCGTCGTTCTTCGCGCGGATGCGAAACAGCAATGCCTGATCGCCGCCGGCGCCGACGGTCGCGAGCAATTCCTCGTCGCCGCGAACGATGCGTACGAAGTCGTGCACGAGCAGCGAGAAGCCGCGTCGATTGCCCGAGTCGATGAGTGCGCTCGCGACTTGCGTCGAGTGCGTGCCTTTGAGCGCGCCGTCGCGATAGTGGCGAATCGTCGAGAAGCGTTCACCCGGAGGGCTCGTGAGCACGAGCAGCGAGCCGTCGTTCAGCGACTCGATCGACACCGAGTGCTCCGGCACTTCGATCGAATGGGCGAGCGTGAGCGGCTGTGTGTCGAAGTCGCGCATCGGCTCGGAGTCGTCGAGCGGTTGGAACTGCAGCGCGGGCTTCGTCGTGAGATTCGGCGCGACGACTTCGAATCCGCTGTCGAGTTGCCAGACGCGCTGATTCTTCTGATCGAGAATCGCCACGCCGCCGTCGGTTGTCGCGATGAGGTCGAATGGTGCGAAGGCGATGTCGCGCGGCCACGCGAGCACGCGCGGCGGTCCGCCCGCGTGCAAATCGAAGAGCAGCAGGCCGCGCAGTTCGAGTGCGCCGACGAGCATCGAGCCGCACTTCGTGATCGCGACGCCGCGCAGAGTCAGTCGCGGCGGTGGCTCGTCGTCGTTCGTCGCGCGGAACGCACCTTTGCGTTGGATCGTGTCCGGCGAGTTCGATGGGGTCCAATACGTCTGCGGCGCTTCGCCCGCGTTCGCGACGAGGATCGAGTGTTCGTCGTCGCTGATCCAGAAGACTTCGCCGTGCGCGCTGACCGCCGCGCCGCGACGCTGGTCGGGCAGTGGCGGATGGTTGAGTGGCGCGGAGGGAAACAGCGTGACGCGCTGGCCGAGGGTGAGCTCGTGCTTCTCGTCGTCCCACGACACGATCGCGTCGGCCCCTTCCTGCGGCTTGTCGAAGACGTCGCCGAGCGGCAGCGCGTCGGGGACCGACACGCAACGCGTGGCCCAGTCAGCGCGGCCGAGAAGGAGGTGGAAGCGAGTGCCGTTGACGTCCATCAGCAGCGGCACTCCGTGGGGATGACCGGGACCTGCACGACGCGCGGCGTTTTCGTCGGCGCGCCGCCACCGTTGGGATTGCCGTTGCCCGTGCCGCCCGCGCCGCCCATGAGATCGGCGAGCGGTGCGGCGGGGCCGTTGGTGACGCGGATGCCGAGGATGCGCGGCAGTTGCAGGCCGGTCATATCGATGCGCGCGAACGTCGAACCGTCGGCGCGCGCGAGCGCGATGTCATCCCGCGCGAACTCGACGCCGCGCGTGCGATTCGCGACCGCGAGCAGCTCGAGTGCGACAACGGCTTTGCCGAGCTTCCAGCCGTTGTTCATCGATGGCGTGCCGCCGAGGACGACCGGTTCGGCGTCGGGCATCGGTTGTCGCGAGGATTGGAACGGCGCGAGGAACGCGAGCACGTCGTGCTTCACCGCCTCGCACACATCGGACTCGTTGAAGCCCGCTTCGACCTTGATGCCGATCGAGATCCAGATGCCCTGGTAGTCGGGGCCGCGCAGCAGAAGCTCTGTCGTGATGAGGCGTCGCGGATCGAGATGGCGGCAGACCGCGTCGATGAACGGGCGTCGCGGCAGTGGTGCTTCGGGTTGTTCGGGGTCGTACGCGGGGACGAGCATCAGCGTGACGACGCCCGGCGCTTCGGTGCCGCGCTCGGGGTGGTAGTTCGCGAGCACTTCGACGCGCGCGATGTCGACGCCGGGCGTGCGCAGCGTGAGCGCGACGAAGTCGCTGGCGGTGACGAGCCGCTCGCGATGCTGCAGGTACCGCGAAATCTGTTTCTCACCCTCGGCTACAGTCTCGGATTCCGCGCCGCCCCACGCGGCGATCGGATTCGAGACTTTGATGCCGGCGGGCAACGCGGGCGATGCGTTGATCGCGCCCGCGCCGACGTTGCCTTCGACGCCGAGTGCATATTCGTACGACGCGCGCAGCGTCGAACCTTCGGCGGGACGCGCGCCGCGCAGGCCGTCGCCGAAGCGGATCTCGCCGGATTCGGCGTTGACGGTGAAGACCTTCGATGCCGCACTCTGCGGGACTTCGGGCGGCGCAACGGCGAGGTCATCGACTTCGAACCACGCCTCGTTGTCGACGGTGATGGTCACGCTGCCGG
>DASVNL010000568.1:0-1751 GCA_036383875.1 Thermoanaerobaculia bacterium | reverse complement strand
CGTCCCGCGCGATCGACGACGGCGATGGTCATCGTGTCGTCATTGATCGCACGCGCTGCCGCCCGCACGATCGCATCGACCTCGGACGCCGCAAGCGACGCGGCGCCATCGCACGTGTCCTGCGCGAGCGGCGTCATCGCGCACGCTGCAGGTTCGGCGCTGACTTCGATGACGGGCAGCGGCGGCGCGGGACCACGTACCGCGCGGATGCGGGGAGCGGCATCGATCGAGACCGCGACCAGGAGCGCGACGACGATCGATGCCTTGTTCATATCTGATACACGAACGTCGCGGCGTTGTCGCCGAGCACGAGCGTGTCTCCGCGTTTGAGCTGCACCTCGGTGATGCGCTGGCCCTTCATGAACGTCCCGTTCGTCGACCCTTCATCGATCGCCCACACGCGACCGTCGCGTGGGACGATGCGCAGGTGTCGCTTCGACACGCGCGTGTCGGGCACGACGATCTTCGCGAGCGCGGGATCGCGTCCGATGTAGAAGCCTTCGTCCTCGACGATGAAACGCTGCCCTTCGAGCGGACCGCTCGTGCCGTGCAGCATGCCGAACCACTGCATCATCTCCGTTCCACCGCCGGAGCTTTGCGACGTCTCCGGGACCGGCACGTTGTCCGCGATCGTCGCCGGCGCGACAGGTGCGGCCGGTCGCGATGGGGCCGCGGGTTTCGGCGGAGCCGGTGGCGGAGGCGCGGGTGCAGGCGGTGGCGCGAGATCAGGCGGCGGCTGCTTGAGCGTTCGATCGGTCGACTTCTCCGGCGTGAGGGCCGGGATCTTCGTCGTCGGCAGTTGTGGCGGCGGCGCGGCGCGTTCCTTCGGAGCAGCCGTGGGGCGCTCCGGGCGCATGCGCTGATACAGCGCGATCCCGACCGGGATCAGCACGACCAGCAGCAGAATCACGATTGCAGCGAGCAGGATCCCCTGCAACATTCGCCCTCCGCCTCCAAGCCCGCCGCTTCCCGCTACAGCGAGCGACGCTGTCATGAGTGGTCTTTGTGGAAGGAAATGATACTCGTGACAGGAGACACACGTACTGGCGGCCTGCGTCGTTCTCCACGTCCGGGCGTGGCAATCCGTGCAATCGGCGCGCTTCGGCATGAGCACATCCGGCGTCGCAAAGCTCTGCCTCGCCTGCCCATGGCACTTCTCACAATCCATCGTCCGATGCTTGCCGTGCGTGAATCGCGCGTGCGTCATCCATTGCAGCGGGATGATCGGCGGGATCACCGCGAGCCGCGCGCCCACCTTCTGAATCTCGTGGCAAAGCTTGCACTTCGTCTTGATGACCTGCTCGGCGTTGAGGATCGCGCGCTCGTCCGGCGCGATGCGTTTGCGCGCCGTGAGAATCCTGCGGACCTCGGCCGGCGCCTTCCCGGCGATGTCGCGATCGCCCGAGTACGTCGCGAGCACGAATCCATACACGATTCCCGGATCACCGCCGTGCGGCACTTCGGCCTGCGGGAATCGCGCGTCGAACGTCAGCTTGTGACAGCGCTGGCAGTGCTGCTCGAAATCGATCGCGACCGGATCGCTCTTGCCGCGCACGGTCGCAAGCTCGTGACAGCCGATGCATTTGAGCACTTCGCGTTTGCCCTGCGCGTTGAACACGCCCTTCGATGCGAGATGCAGTTTGTGATTGAAGCGCAGCGTGTTGCCGTCGCGCGGATACGTCAGCTCGGGATGACTGTCGCCGAACGACTGGATCTTCGCGATGCTCGCGAAGTCGTAGCGATTCCCCGCG
>DASVNL010000567.1:0-3316 GCA_036383875.1 Thermoanaerobaculia bacterium | reverse complement strand
ACGCTTGCCGGCGCTCGTCGCGACGTCATCACTGGAGCTCGGCATCGACATGGGCGCGATCGATCTCGTGATTCAGATCGAAGCGCCGCCGTCGATCGCGTCGGGCATGCAGCGCATCGGACGCGCGAGTCACCAGGTCGGCGCGGAGTCGAGCGGCATCATCTTCCCGAAGTTTCGCGGCGATCTCGTCGCGTGCGCTGCTGTGGCCGAGGCGATGCACACGGGTGCGATTGAACCGACGCGCTATCCGCGCAACCCGCTCGACGTCCTCTCGCAGCAGATCGTCGCGATGGTCGCGATGGACGACTGGTCCGTCGACGATCTCTTTCGCACGATTCGTTCGGCGGCGCCGTTCTCGGAGTTGTCGCGCACCGCATTCGACGGCGTGCTCGACATGCTGTCCGGCCTGTATCCATCGGATGAATTCGCGGAACTGCGTCCGCGTCTGACGTGGGATCGCGTCGCGAATACTCTGACCGCGCGACAAGGCGCGAAGCGCGTCGCGATCACGAGCGGCGGCACGATTCCGGATCGCGGTCTGTACGGCGTGTTCCTCGCCGGCGCGGAGAAGAATCAGTCCGCGCGCGTCGGCGAGCTCGATGAGGAAATGGTCTTCGAGTGCTCGCCCGGCGACACGTTTCTTCTCGGTGCGTCGACGTGGCGCATCGAAGAGATCACGCACGATCGCGTGATCGTCACACCCGCGCCGGGGCAGCTCGGCAAGATGCCGTTCTGGAAAGCCGACGCCGCGGAACGCACGGTGCCGTTCGGAGAGGCGATCGGAAAACTCGTGCGCGAGATTCGCGAGACGAAGCCAGCCGCTGCGATCGAACGGCTCGTCACGCGCCACGATCTCGATCGCCGCGCGGCCGAGAACTTTCTGCAATACCTGCGCGATCAGGAAGACGCGACCGGCGCGGTTCCGGACGATCGCACGATCGTGATCGAACGCGTGACCGACGAGCTCGGAGACTGGCGTGTCTGCGTGCTCACACCGTTCGGCGGCCGCATTCACGCGCCGTGGGCGATGGCCGTTACCGCGAAGGTGCGCAACGAGCTGGCCATCGACGTCGAGACGATGTGGGCCGACGACGGCTTCATCGTCCGCTTTCCCGAAACGGACCTGCCGCCGCCGATCGAGCTGATGCTCCCCGATCCCGACGAAGTCGAGCAGTTGCTTCTGCGACAACTCGGCGCGAGCTCGATGTTCGCCGCGAAGTTTCGCGAGGCCGCTGCGCGCGCTCTGCTGTTGCCGCGCACGCGCATTCAGGGACGCACGCCGCTGTGGCAACAGCGCAAACGCGCGTACGACTTGCTGCAGGTCGCGTCGCGATTCGGCTCGTTCCCGATCATTCTCGAGGCGTATCGCGAAACGCTGCGCGACGTGTTCGACGTCCCCGCGCTCGTCGAGCTGACGAAGAAAATCCGCCAGCGCACGATTCGCGTGCACACCGCGGACACGCAGAAGCCGTCGCCGTTCGCAGCGTCGGTGTTGTTCAAATACGTCGCGAACTTTCTGTACGACGGTGACGCGCCACTCGCCGAGCGCCGCGCACAAGCGCTCGCCATCGACCAATCCCAACTCCGCGAGCTCCTCGGCGAACCCGAGCTCCGCGAGCTCCTCGACGCCGACGCACTCGCGCAAACCGAGCTCGAACTCCAGCACCTCGAGGAGTCGCGCAAAGCAAAGAACATCGACGCGCTGCACGACTTGTTCTTGCGACTCGGCGATCTGTCGCTGGAGGAAGTCGCGGCCCGAGTGTCATCCCGTGCGCAAGCACGGGATCCCCTGCAGACTGACGAGGAAGGCTCCGTAAGCGGGGGATCCCGTGCTGACGCACGGGATGACACGGTCGCATGGACACAGCAGCTGCTACGTCAACGACGCGTGCTCGAAGTGACGATCGCGCGCGAGAAGCGCTACATCGCCGTCGAAGACGCTTCTCGTTATCGCGACGCTCTCGGCACTCCGATTCCGAGCGGCGTCGCGGAGCGATACCTGCAGCCGGTGCAGGATCCGATCGGCGATCTCGTGTTGCGCTTCGCGCGAACACACGGACCGTTCACGCCGCAGGATGTCTCGCGTCGCTACGGACTCGGCATCGCCGTCGTCACGCATGCGCTCGAACGATTCGTCGAGCGCGGACGATTGATCGAAGGCGAGTTCCGTCCCGGCGGCACGCAGCGCGAGTGGTGCGAGTCGGACGTATTGAAGACCATCCGTCGCCGCTCGCTTGCGAAGTTGCGCAAGGAAGCGGAGCCGGTCGAGCCGGCGGCACTTGCGCGCGTGTTTCTCAACTGGCAGAGCGTCACGCGCAAGCGTCGCGGACTCGACGCGCTGCTCGAAATCATCGAGACGCTGCAAGGCTTCCCGATGGCGGCGTCGATTTTCGAAAGCGAGATCCTCTCCGCGCGGCTCGCCGAGTACAAACCATCCGACCTCGATACGCTGAGCGCAGCCGGCGAGATCGTCTGGGTCGGCGTCGAGCCGCTCGGCAGCAACGACGGCCGCATCGCGCTGTATCTAACGGATCACGCGCCGCTGCTACATCGCCGCAGCGAAGACGTCGAGTCGCCGATCCTCGATTACCTGCGCGGTCGCGGCGCGTCGTTCTTCAGCCAGATGCAACTCGAGATGGGTGGCTTTCCGGGCGAGCTCGTCGACGCGCTCTGGGATCTCGTCTGGAAGGGCGCGCTCACGAACGACACGTTCCACGCGCTGCGCGCGTTCACGCGGCCGAAGTCGAAGACCACGCAGCGCGGTGCCGGGAGCGCGCGTTTCCGCTCGCGTCGCATTGCACCGCCGTCGACGCAGGGACGCTGGTCGCTCGTGCCGCCGCCTGCGGGCAGCGACACGCAACGTGCGAACGCACTCGCGCAGCAGTTGCTGTCGCGTTACGGCGTCGTCACGCGTGAGGCGCCCGCGCTCGAAAACATCAACGGCGGATTCTCCGCGGTCTATCCGATCTTGAAGGCGATGGAAGACGCGGGCCGCATCCGTCGCGGCTACTTCGTAGCGGGACTCGGCGCGACGCAGTTCGCGAGTGCGGGCGCGATCGATCTGCTGCGCATCCTCAAAGAAGAACCGGAGACGATCGAGACCGTCATGCTCGCCGCGACCGATCCCGCGAATCCGTATGGCGCGATCGTGCCGTGGCCGGAGTCGCCGTGGGGGCTGTCGCGCAGCGTCGGCGCGAACGTGATTCTCGTGAACGGCTCGCTGGTCTGCTACATCTCGCGCGGCGAGAAGCAACTGCTGATCTTTCTCCCCGAGGATGAGCCGGTGCGGTCGAATGCTGCGCGGGAGCTTGCGCGA
>DASVNL010000566.1:0-11973 GCA_036383875.1 Thermoanaerobaculia bacterium | reverse complement strand
CCTTCTTCTTCGACCACGCGATGCATCAACTTCTCGACGCCGTCGACGTCGTGAATGCCGTGCGTGATCGCTTCTTCGCCCGCGCGCAACGCGCGATGCAGCACCGGCGCTTTCACGCGATCCGCGTCCGACAGGTACGTGTTGCGCGACGACTTCGCGAGTCCGTCGTGTTCGCGCACGGTCTCGCCAAACACGAGCTGCACGGGGATGTCGAGATCGCGCACGAGCCGTTCGATCACCGCGCACTGCTGCGCGTCCTTGCGTCCGAACGCGGCGATGTCGGCCTGCACGATGTTGAACAACTTCGCGACCACCGTCGCGACGCCGGCGAAGTGTCCGGGGCGCCGCTCGCCTTCAAGCGCGCGCGACACGCCGCCGATCTCGATCGACGTCGTCGCGCCTTCGGGATACATCACCTCGACGGGCGGCAGGAACAGCACGTCCACGCCCGCGTTGCGCAGCAGTTCGCCGTCGCGTGCCTCATCGCGCGGATAGCGCGAGAAGTCTTCGTTCGGACCGAACTGCTTCGGGTTGACGAAGATCGAGACGACGATGAACGTCGCGCCCGCACTGCGCGCGACGTCGATGAGCGAGATGTGGCCTTCGTGCAGAAAGCCCATCGTTGGAACGAAGCCGATGCGCGCGCCGGCTGCACGCGCGACGCGGATCGCGTCGCGCGTTTCGTCGATCGTGTTCGTGACCTGCATGCGCGTCAGGATCGCGGCATCTCGACGACGACACCGCCGTCGTCGCGCGTCGCGTAAAGGCGCTTCAGCTCTTCGTCGCTGGCCATGTGGAACGACTCTTTCGCCTCGTCGGGGAACGCGCCGCTGCGCACATCGGCGAGGAACGTCTCGAGCGCCTGCTGCATGTCCTGCGCGACGTGCGCATATTGCCGCACGAACTTGGGCGTGTGGCCGTCGTAGATGCCGAGGACGTCGTGGAAGACGAGGACCTGGCCGTCGCACGACGGGCCGGCGCCGATGCCGATCGTAGGGATCGTGACGTGGTCGGTGATCATCTGCGCGAGCTCGGTCGGAACGCATTCGAGGACGATGGAGAAACAGCCCGCGCGTTCGAGCGCAACGGCCTCGCCGATCAGACGTCGCGCGTCATCCGCGTTTTTGCCTTGCAGCTTGAAGCCGCCGAGAGCGTTGACGGATTGCGGCGTGAGTCCGATGTGGCCCATGACCGGAATCTCGGCGTCGAGAATCGCCTCGATGGTTTTGATGCGCGACTCTTTCGCGCCTTCGACCTTCACCGCGTGCGCGCCGGCCTGGATGAAGCGTCCGGCGTTGCGCACCGATTCTTCGAGCGACACGTGGTAGGAGAGGTACGGCATGTCCGCGACGATGAGGGAGCTCTTCACGCCGCGCACGACGGCGCGGGTGTGATGGAGCATGTCGTCGACCGTGACGCTCAACGTGTCGGGGAGGCCGAGGACGACCATGGCCAGCGAGTCGCCGACGAGGATCACGTCTGCGCCGGCGGCGTCCGCGACCTTCGCACTCGGATAGTCGTAGGCCGTGAGCATGCCGATGCGCGACTTGTTCTTCATCGCACGGACGGCGGGAACGGTGACCTTCTTGCGTTGCGGGTTGTCCATCACTCCTCCGTTACTCCTCAAAGGGTGGGCCAAGAGGAGCGGAGGCGAGCGCTGATCGATGGGAGTGGCCCATCGCTCATCACTTCCTACGGTCTCGTCTCGGTCCGTCGACTCAGGATCCAAGCGGTACGTAGTACTGGGTGCCCTTTTGAGCGTTTCGAATCTGCTCGACGAGCTGTTCGAAATGCTCGGGTGTGTTCACGAAATCGATCTCGTTCGTATTGACGACCAGCAGTGGCGTCTCGTCGTACCGGTAAAAGTAGTGTGAGTACGCCTCGCTGAGTTCCTGCAAATACGGTGACGAGATTGCTTTCTCGTACGCACGCCCGCGCTTTTTAATGCGCTTCAAGAGTGTATCAAGACTTCCCTGAAGGTAAATGACCAGATCCGGCTGCGGGACCTGCTCGTGCAGCAGGTCGTACATCCGGTTGTAGATCATGAGCTCGGAATCGTCGAGGGTGAGATACGCGAAGATCTTCGACTTCGCGAAGGTGTAGTCGGCGAGGATCAGCTCGGTGAAGAGATCGCGCTGCGAGACCTGCCGCTGCTGGTCGAATCGCGAGAGGAGAAAGTAGAGCTCCGTGCGAAACGCCGCGCCGCGCTTGTCTTTGTAGAAGTCGTCGAGAAAAGGATTCTCGACGTCGGACAGGACTTTCGTCCCCCGAAACCGCTTCGCCAGCAGGTTCGTCAGGGAAGTCTTCCCCACCCCGATCGGACCCTCGATCGCGACATGGCGCCACGGCAGCGAGCTCACGGGCGGGAAGGATAGCCGATTGGTTGGCGGTTTCGCGCGTCTTCGACGCGCTGGCGGTTGGCAGTTGGCGGGAGACCACCACCCCACCACGTCCACGACGACGAAAACGGAGTGGGCGGTGGTCCCCCGCCAACCGCCAACTGTCAACCGCCAACCGTGTGATACAACCCCACACCCATGTTGAAACTCGAGGACTACCGGCTCGCAAACGGATTGCGCGTCGTGCTGAACGAAGATCATTCGGCGCCGCTCGTGGCGGTGAATCTCTGGTACCACGTCGGGTCGAAGAACGAGCGCGTCGGCCGGACGGGCTTCGCCCATCTGTTCGAGCACATGCTCTTCTCCGGATCGCAGAACGTCGGGAACAACGAACACTTTCGCTACGTGCAATCGGTCGGCGGTGTGCTCAACGGCACGACGTTCTTCGATCGCACGAACTACTTCGAGACGCTGCCCTCCAACTATCTCGCCCTCGGACTCTGGCTCGAGAGCGATCGCATGGGCTGGTTTCTCCCCGCGCTGACGCAGGAGAAGCTCGACATCCAGCGCGAGGTCGTGAAGGAAGAGCGTCGCCAGCGCTACGACAACGTGCCGTACGGCACCGCATTCGAGCGTCTTCTGCACCTCGGCTTCAGCGAGGACTACTCGTATCACTGGCCGACCATCGGCTCGATGGAAGACCTCGGCGCCGCATCGCTCGACGACGTGCGCGAGTTCTTCGACACCTGGTACCGCCCCGACAACTGCACGCTGACGATCGTCGGCGACTTCGCACCCGATGAAGCGAAGCGCCTCGTCGAACAGTTCTTCGGCGAGATTCCCGCCGGCGGTTCCTTCCCGCCCTTCACCCTCGAGCGCAAGCCGATCGGCCACGAAGTGCGCGAGACGTTTCCGTCGCAAGTTCAATTGCCGCGCATCTACCGCCTCTATCACCTCCCGAAGATGGGCGAGATCGACTGGGTCGCGGGCGATCTGCTCAGCACGATCATGGCGTCCGACAAAGCAAGCCGCCTCGATCGCGTGCTCGTGCACGAGAAGCAGATCGCGCAGGACGTCGCGATGTATGTGCTCCCAACGGAATCGACCGGAATCCTGTTGCTGCAGGCCACCGCGCGCGAAGGCGTACAGATCGAGACCATCGAGTCTGCGATCGACGAAGAGATCGCGCGCATCGCGATCGACGGCATCACCGACGACGAACTGACGCGCGCAAAGAATCGCGCGGAGATCGAGTTCGCACATCAACTCGAAACGTTCGATGCGCGCGCGGATCTGTTCGGAATGATGTCGACGTACTTCGGCGATCCGTCGCTCATCAATCGCTGGCTCGATCCGTATCGCGCCGCGACGGCCGAGAACCTCGCGCACGTCGCGCGCAAGTACCTGATCCCCGAGAACCGCGTCACCAGTCTCTTCATCCCCGATCGGAGCGCCGCATGAGCATCGACCGCACAAAAGCGCCGGAGCCCAGCGCCCCGCGTCCGTATCACTTCCCGCACATCACGCGCGCGACGCTGCCGAACGGCCTGCGCGTGCTGATCTCCGAGAATCACAACGCCCCGCTCGTTTCGTTGCGCGCACTCGTGCGCTCCGGCGCGGATCACGACACGGTCGAAACCGCGGGACTCGCATCGATCACCGCCGATCTGCTCGACGAAGGCGCGGGCACGCGCGACGCGATCCAACTCGCCGAAGACGTCGGAACGCTCGGCGGCGCGCTCGGCACTGGCGCGGACTGGGATGCGTCATACATCTCGCTCGACGTCCTCTCGCGCACGGCCGATCCCGCAATCGAGATCTTCGGCGACGTCACCGCGCGCGCGACACTTCCGGCCGATGGCCTCGAGCGCGTTCGCGCGGAGCGTCTGAACGAGATCCTGCAGCAGCGCAACGAGCCCGCAGCGATCGCAGGCAAGCGTTTCGCGAGTCTGCTCTACGGCACCGGTCCGTACGGCAACTCGACGGTCGGCAACGCGGACAGCGTCGCGCGCATCCAGCTCGACGACGTGCGCCGCTTCTACGCATCGCACTTCATTCCGAACAACTCGTCCGTCGTCGTCTCCGGCGACGTCGATCCGCAGCAGGCCATCGACATCGTCACGCGTGCGTTCGGCGCGTGGAAGGAAGGTCCGACGCCGCCTCCGCCGCGCGTGCAGCCGCGCTCGATCGAGGCGAGCCGCATCTTCGTCATCGATCGCCCGCAAGCCGTCCAATCCGAAATCCGCGTCGGCCACCTCGGCGTCCCGCGCTCGTGCGAGGACTACTTCCCGCTGTCCGTGATGAACGCGATCTTCGGCGGCGTGTTCAACTCACGCATCAATCTCAACCTGCGCGAACGCCACGGCTACACGTACGGCGCGCGCTCACAGTTCGCGTTCCGCAAGCAGGCCGGCCCGTTCGTCGTCGCCGCGCCGGTGCGCAACGAAGTGACGCGCGAGTCGGTGTCGGAGATGCTCAGCGAACTGCGACGCATCCGCACTGGCGACATCGAAGACATCGAGCTCGATGACACGAAGAGCTATCTGATCGGCGTGTTCCCCGCGACGGTGCAGACGTCATCCGACATCGCCAGCCGCCTCGTCGACATGGAGCTGTATGGATTGCCCGAGGACTACTTCGATCACTATCGCGAAAACATTGCGAACGTGACGAAGGACGACATCGTGCGCGTCGCGCGGAAGTATCTCGATCCCGATCGCGTGCTCATCGTGATCGTCGGCAACGCGAAAGAAATCCGCGAGCCCCTCGGCACGCTCGGCTTCCCGCTGCACGAAGTGGACATCGACGGCAACGCCGTCGCGATCGGGTAAGGACGCGTGTTCGTGTCAGCCCGCGCTTCAGCGCGGGATGACACGGGTACGCTACGGTTGCCCATCCATCTTCTGACGCAGGCTGAGCGGGCGCATGTCCGTCCACACCTGCTCGATGTACGCGAGGCACTGCTGCTTCGTGCCACTGAATCCAGCGGCGTTCCAGCCGAGGGGAAGCTCGCGGTCGGCGGGCCAGATCGAGTACTGCTCCTCGTGGTTCACCACGACTTGATAGATGGTGTTGTCTTCCGGTTCGTTGCTCATCGCGATTCCTTCCTCGACTTTTCTCAGCGGATTTGCAAGCACGACCAGCGCGGCGGCGAGTGCCTGCAGCGCGAGCAGCGACATCGAGACTCCATGCAGCGCGCCGAACGTCCGGCGTGTGGGATGCGAGACGGGCAGCGACGAGATCGCGATCGGCGACGCCCAGCGGATCTCGCGAATGCGCAGATCGACGAATACCTGCGCGGCCGCGAAGATCACGGCCAGAAACAAGATGACCAGCACCGCGCGACGCACGCGTCGCGTCTCGAACACGAACAGCACGAGCGGTGCGGCCAGCGCGATGTAGTGCCAGCGCGTGAGCATCGCGCCGACGACGTCCGCCGCCGCGGTCGCATTTGGCGCGGCTTTGAACGCCGCCGACGCGGCGAGCATCAGAAAGAAGGCGCTGCCGAGCCACAGCGCGCCGGTCAGGCGTTGAAGACGTTCCGTATCGCCTCCTCGTATGGCGCGCGCAGCACGCCGCGATCCGTGATGATCGCCGTGATCAGCCGCGCCGGTGTGACGTCGAATGCCGGATGCCGCACGTTGATTCCTTCGGGCGCCATCCGCATTCCGTTCACTTCGACGACTTCGAGCGCACTTCGTTCCTCGATCGGAATCGCCGCGCCGTTCGGACACCGCGGATCGATCGTCGACACTGGCGCCGCGATGTAGAACGGCACGTTGTGCGCCTGCGCGAGCACGGCCAGCGTGTACGTCCCGATCTTGTTCGCCGAGTCGCCGTTCGCCGCGATGCGATCCGCGCCGACGATCACCGCGTCGAACGCGCCCTGTTGAAAGAAATGACCGGACATGTTGTCGGTGATGAGCGTGACGTCGATGTTGTCGTGCTGCAGTTCCCACGCCGTCAGTCGCGCGCCCTGCAAGTACGGCCGCGTTTCATCCGCGAACACCGCGATGCGCTTGCCGCCGTCGACGGCCGCGCGAATCACGCCGAGTGCGGTGCCGTAGCCGGCGGTTGCGAGTGCGCCGGCGTTGCAGTGTGTGAGCACCGTTGCTTGTTCGCCGAGGAGTGCGGCGCCGAATGCGCCGAGTCGCATGTTCGATGCGACGTCCTCCGTGTTGATCCGCTCCGCCTCAGCAGTCCAGTCGCCCGAATGCGCGAGCATCCGATCGACCGCCCACGCGAGATTCACCGCGGTCGGCCGTGAGCTCTTCAACACCGCGGCCGCGCGATTCACATCGTCGCCGCCCTTCGCCGCCATCGCCATGCCGAACGCCGCGCTCACGCCGATCGCCGGCGCGCCGCGCACGACCATCGTGCGAATCGCCTCCGCGACCTCGTCCGCCGTCCGGCATTCGATCCACTTTTCCTCGCGCGGCAATAAGCGTTGATCGAGCAGCCGGAGAACGTCTCCGTCCCATTGCAGAGGCGTGACGTGCATGGTCTTCGCAGTCGGATTCACGTCGATATACTAGCGCGCACTCACGGGCGCTCACGACCCGTGAGGTTGGAGCACTGTCCAGGGAGAACTGTAATGGTCAAGGTTGGAGTAAACGGGTTCGGACGCATCGGTCGCAACGTGCTGCGCGCCGCACTCGAAAAGAAGTACGACATCGAATTCGTAGCCGTCAACGACCTCACCGGCGCCGAGACCCTCGCCTACCTCTTGAAGTACGACTCCGTGCATCGCACGATCAAGAACGACGTCCGCCACGGCGAGACCAGCATCAGCATCGACGGAAAAGAACTGCGCGTGTTCTCGAGCCCCGATCCGGCGGAGATTCCGTGGGATGAGCTCGGAGTCGAGATCGTCGTCGAGTCGTCCGGCCGTTTCACCTCGAAAGACAAAGCGTCGCGACATCTCAAGAAGAGCGTCGAGACCGTCGTCATCTCCGCCCCATCGAAAGACGCCGACGGCACGTTCTGCATGGGCGTCAACGAGAACGAGTACGACCCGTCGAAGCACAAGATCATCTCGAACGCGTCGTGCACCACGAACTGCCTCGCGCCCGTCGCGAAAGTGCTGCACGCGAAGTTCGGCATCACGATGGGCATCATGACCACGATCCACTCGTACACGAACGATCAGGAGATCCTCGATCTCCCGCACAAGGACCTGCGCCGTGGTCGCGCCGCCGCACTGTCGATGATTCCGACGAGCACCGGCGCCGCGCAAGCCGTCGGACTCGTGTTGCCGGAGCTGAAAGGCAAGTTCGACGGCATCTCCGTCCGCGTGCCGACGCCGAACGTATCGCTCGTCGACCTCACGTTTCAAACCGAGAAGCCGACGAACGTCGACGAGATCAATCAGGTTCTGCGCGACGCATCGAACGGCGAGCTGAAAGGCATCCTCGCGTACTCGGACGAGCAACTCGTCTCGATCGACTTCAATCACAACGCACACTCGTCGATCGTCGACACGACGTTCACGCGTTCCGTGAATCCGAACATGCACAAAGTGCTCGCGTGGTACGACAACGAGTGGGGCTACTCGAATCGCATCCTGGATTTGATCGCGCACGTCGCGAAAGTGAAGAAAGAAGCGCTGGCCACGAAGTAATGATCACGATTCGAACTCTCGATCAGCTCCCACTGCACAGCGGCTCGCGCGTTTTCTATCGCGTGGACTACAACGTCCCGCTCGAAGGCACGCGCATCACCGATGCGACACGCATCGAGGAGACGCTGCCGACGCTGCGCCTGCTCCGCGACAAAGGCGCCGCCATCGTCATCGCCTCCCACCTCGGCCGTCCGAAAGGTGAGCGCAAAGAGAAGTACTCGCTCCAGCCGGTGCGCGAGAAACTCGCCGAGCTTCTCGGCGTCGACGTGCAGTGGGCTGACGACTGCGTCGGCGCGGATGTACAGGCGATTGCGGCGAAGCTCGGTGCGGGTGACGTGTTGCTCGTCGAGAACCTTCGCTTTCACGCGGGCGAAGAGAAGAACGACGCGCAGTTCGCGGGCGAGCTGCGCAAGCTCGCCGACTTCTATCTCAACGACGCGTTCGGCGCGTGCCATCGCGCGCACGCGTCGATCGACGCACTGCCGCGCATCTTCGCGAAAGAGAAGATCGCAGGCGGCCTGCTGCTCGCGAAGGAGCTCGAGTTCCTGCAGAAGGTGACGAACATCAGCGAGCGTCCGTTCGTCGCGCTGATGGGCGGCGCGAAGATCGCGGGGAAGATCGAGCCGCTCGAAGCGCTCGTCAATCTCGCGGACAAAGTGCTGATCGGCGGCGGAATGGCCAACACCTTCCTCGCGGCGCGCGGCGTCCCGATGGGCGGCTCACTCGTCGACCTCGACTCGATGGAAGTCGCGCAGCGGATCATGGAAGCGCAGACGCGCGCGGAGCTGATTCTGCCCGTCGACCTCATCGTCTCGGACAGCATCGACAGCACCGAAACCGACGACATCGAAGTCTCCGAAGGCTTCAACGAAAACGAGAAGGCCTTCGACATCGGACCGCTGACGGTGAAGCGCTACAGCGATGAGCTGAAGGACGCGAAGCTGATTTTCTGGAACGGGCCGATGGGCGTGTTCGAGAAGGAACAGTTCGCGCAAGGGACGATGGCCATGGCCGCCGCGGTCGCGAACGCAGACGCCGTCACAGTCGTCGGCGGTGGCGAGTCGGTGGAAGCGATCAAAGCGTCCGGGTTCGCAAATCGCATTACGCACATTTCCACGGGCGGCGGTGCATCGCTCGAGTTCATCTCCGGTGCGGCGCTGCCGGGTGTCGAAGTGTTAAGGAACTAGTTGGCCCAGGAAATCGAGATCAAGTTCGCGCTGAAAGATCGCCGCGCCCTCGTGCAGAAACTGCGCGAGATCGGCGCGCAGCGTCTCTACGAAGAAACGTTCGAAGACAACATCGTGCTCGATCGCCGCGGGGAGCTGCGCACGAAAGGCGCGCTGCTGCGCGTCCGCAAGTTCGGCCGCTACGCCATCGCGACGTTCAAAGGTCCGATGGCATTCGAGAGCGGCGTGAAGATGCGCGAGGAAGTGCAGACCGCGGTGGAGAGTTTCGAGCTCGCGATCCAACTCTTCGACGCGCTCGGCTTCAAGCCGACGTTCCGCTATCAGAAGTTCCGCGAAGTCTGGCGCGTCCGCGACGTCGAAGTGGTCCTCGATCGCACACCCATCGGCGATTACTTCGAGATCGAAGGAGCGCTGGATGTGATTCGTTCCGTGGCCGAGGAGCTGGGGATGAATGTGGAGCAGGGGATCCGGCAGAGCTACGCCGATCTCTATCGCCAGCATCGACGCACGCGCGCGGATCTCCCTGAGAACATGGTCTTCCCGCCGGAGCAGTTGCCCTCCGCATGAAGGGAATGATCCTCGCCGCGGGCTTCGGCACACGGCTGCGCCCGCTCACGTACACGATGCCGAAGCCGATGGTCCCGCTCTGCGGAAAGCCACTCATCGGCTACGCCGTCGAGTCGTTTCTCAAAGCGGGCATCGACGACATCGTCGTCAACCTGCACCACCTCCCCGAACAGATCGAGCGCTATCTCAGCGACACGTACGGCGATCGCGCGAAGTTTTTCTTCTCGCGCGAGGAAGGCGAGATTCTCGGCACGGGCGGCGGCCTGCGTCGCGTGCGCGAACAGTTCGAGCGCGAAGAGTTCTTCTTCGTCGTCAACGCGGACACGGTGCAGTTCCCACGCTACGGCGCCCTGCGCGACGCACTGCTCGCACACAACGCCCTCGCCGCACTGACGCTCCGCCATCCGCCGGCGCACGACAAGTTCACCGCCGTGCCGTTGCTCGATGGCCTCGTCACAGGATTCGGCAAAGGCGAAGGCGAGCCGCTGATGTTCGCGGGCTCGCACGCGATCAGCTCGAAGATCTTCCGCTACCTCCCCGACCGCGACTTCTCCGGCATCGTCGAGCACGCGTACCAACCCGCGCTCGACAACGGCAGCGAAGTGATCGCCGGCATCGTCGACGACGGCCCCTGGTTCGACATCGGCAAACCCTCGCGCTACCTCGAAGCCACGCGCGGCCTCTGCAACGAAGAGTCGTCGATCTGGGACGACGTCGTGATCGCCCCCGGCGTGACGGTCGAGCACTGCATCATCGCCAGCGGCGTCCGCCTGAACGAAGGCGCGTATCGCAACGCCGTGATCATGCGCGACGACCCCGCCATTCCACGCGACGAGTACGAGCGCGTGGACGGGAATGTGATTTTCAACTTCTAGTTGGCGGTTGGCAGTTGTCGGTTGTCGGGAGACCACCACCCAACCACGAATGTTCTTCGGTTCCCCCGCCAACCGCCAACCGCCAACCGCCAACCACGGGTGTACCATCTCTGCTCATCCCCATGGCTTCAGCAGGCGATCCCCGGTCCGCGCGACGGCGTGTCATTGCGGTGTTTCTTACGCAAGGACTGGCTGGGCTGCTGGTCATGGTGGCCGTCACGATCCTGCGTCGCGACGAAACGACGCGCATCCTCGACACGCTCGGCAGTAACGCGCCGATCCTCATCGCGATCTTCATCCTCTTCGCGACGTCGCTCGCGATGCTGCGCTTCGAGCTCACGGATCTCGTCTACGTCGCGCTCGTCATCACCGCGTACATGGCCATGTTTCCGCTCCTCGGCGGCGTGCTGTCCTCGTGGATCGCGGTCGCCGTGTCGATCGGCACGCGCGTGCTGTCGCTGCAACAGATCGGCCCCGTCAAACTCGCACGACAGGATCCCGTCACCGACTACGTCAAAGCGTTCGGACTCTTCGGAACGTATGGGCTCCCCATCGTTGTCGCAGCCAGCATCTACACCGCTCTCGGCGGAACGCTGCCCGTGCTGCAAGCCACGCCCATCGACGCCGCACGCGTCGCGATCGGCGGCTTCGCGCTCATCGTCACCAACGCGCTCCTGATGTTCTGGCCGCAACGCGCGTACGGCTATTCGCTCCAGAAAATCGGCAACCTCACCCTCATCGACGCCGGCATTTCCCTCGTCGCGCTGCCGTACGCCGTCGTCACCGCGTTGTCGTTCGGCACGATCGGCTGGGGCGGCGTGGTCGCACTCGCGTTCACCGGCATGGTCGCGAACTACATCGCGCGCAAGCTCGCGCTGACGCGGTCGAAGTCCGAGGACTTGCTGCAGCGCCTCGCGTCGCTGACGAACATCGGCAAGACCATCTCGCTGCGATTCACCACCGACGAGCTGCTGATGGCGGTCTACACCGAATGCAGCGCCGTCATCGACTCCTCGCTGTTCAGCATCGCGCTGCTCGACGAACACACGAACGAGCTCTCGTTCGAGCTCGACATCCGTGACGGCCAGACGCTCCCGAAAGAACGGCTGCCGCTCGGCGAAGGTCTGAACTCGTGGGTCGTCGAGCATCATCAGCCGCTGGTCATCGGCAGCACCGCGGAAGAACGCCGCTTCGGCATCCAGTCGGTCGAGGACACGAAGGCCACGGAGTCGTGGCTCGGCGTACCGATGATCGCGCGCGATCGCGTCATCGGCGTCATCGCGGTCGAGAGTTTCAGGAAGAACGCGTTCACCGCCGACGATCTGATCCTCCTCACCGCGATCGCGAATCAGGCCGCGGTCGCGCTGGAGAACGCGCACCTCTAT
>DASVNL010000565.1:0-7145 GCA_036383875.1 Thermoanaerobaculia bacterium | reverse complement strand
CATGGACGCCGCGGTCGAGGGCGTACGACGTGCGGGTCAAAGCGAGTCGCTCATTGCGGACGCGGCTGCATATCCCGAAACGAGCCGCATCATCGCCAAGGTCCACTCGGCCGAGTACGACCGCGAGCTCGAAGATGCAGTGCGCGGCGGACATCGCTACTTCCACTCGATCGACAATCCAATCTCGTCCGCGTCGTATGCGGCTGCGAAGACTGCAGTGTCGACGTCACTCGCGGCCGCGGACGATATCTGGCGAGGCGGTGCATCGAGGCGTGCGTTCGTGATCGCGCGTCCGCCGGGACATCACGCGGAACGCGCGGCGGCGATGGGCTTTTGTTTCTTCAACACCATTGCGTGTGTCGCGGAGTGGCTGCGCGAACAGCCGGGCATCGAGCGCGTGTTCATCTACGACTTCGACGTCCATCACGGCAACGGCACGCAGCATTTGTTCGAAACGCGCGACGACGTTTATTACGCGTCCGTGCATCGCTATCCGTTCTATCCCGGCACCGGCGCGGAGGATGAAATCGGCGAAGGTGCGGGTCGCGGATTCACGAAGAACATTCCTCTGCGCGGCGGGGAAGGCGATGCCGCGTTTCTGCGCGCGACCGAAGACGAGATCGTGCGCGCGATCGACGAGTACAAGCCGAACGCGATCCTTCTCTCCTCCGGATTCGACGCGCATCTCCGCGATCCCCTCGGCGGCATGCGCGTCACCGAGCAGGCGTACGGCGAGCTCACGCGACGCATCGTCGAATCGGCGGATCGCTGGTGCGAAGGCCGCGTGCTGTCGTTGCTCGAAGGGGGCTACGATATGGAAGGACTCTCCGCGAGCGTCGCGGAGCATCTGAACGCGCTGACGTCATGACCACCCTGCCGCCGTACACGCCGCCGCCTCCGGTCAAGACCGGGCGCGGTCCGCTTTTCTGGGTGGCGTGTGGTTGCGGCGGTTGCTTCACAGTGATCGTCGCGTTCGTGATCGTGGTCTACGCGATCATCGTCGCGGCGATGCGCAACTCGACGCCGGTCGAAGAGACCGTTCGCCACGCCCGCGCGAATCCGCAAGTCGTTGCCGCTCTCGGCGAGCCGATCGAGCCCGGCCTCTTGTTCCTCGGCAAGCTCTCGTTCGACAACAACGACGGCGCGGCCGACATCACGTTCACCATCAAAGGGCCCAAGGGCAAAGCGCGCGCGTACGTCGTCGGCACGCTCGATGGCAACGACGGCTGGCGCTACGACGAGATGCGCGTGAAGCTCGCGGACGACACGCGGATCAACCTGCTACCCGAGCCGCCCCTTCGACCGGAGAATTGAGCGGTACAGCTCCTCCAGTCGCGAGATCCGCAGTTCCTTCGAGTAGCCATTCACGACATGCTGCCGTGCGGCCTTCGCGACTTGCGCACTGCGGTCCGGATGCTCGATCACGTCGAGCAGTGCGTTCGTCAGCGCCGCGCGGTCCTTCATCGGAATCAGCCAGCCGACTTCGCGTGACGTGACCAGCTCGCGATTGCCGCCGGCGTCCGTCGCGATCACCGGCTTCTCCATCGCCATCGCCTCGCGCACAGTGCCTGTGATTCCAGTACCGGCCCACGACGCGTCGACGATTACGTCGCACGACGCGAAGACGTTCGGCATGTCGGTGCGGTACTCGATCGCGCTGACGTTCTCCGCGACGCCAACTTTGCGCGCGTAACTCATCACTTCATTCTTCTCGTGATCGTTGCGGCATCCGATGAGTAGCAGATGCACGTGCGGATGTTTGGGCAGGACGTCGGACACGGAGTCGATCAACTCCTTCCAACCTTTCCAGTCGCGCACGCCGACCTGCGCGACGACGAAGCGATCGTCGCCGACGTTCTTCTCGCGGCGAAACGCGCGCGCGTCCCACTTCGCGGGATCGAAGTGATTCACGTCCGTGCCCGCGAACACGACCTGAACTTTCGATTCGGGCAGCCGTCCGCTTTCGACGATCACGTCCTTGATCTGCTGACAGACCGTGACGACACGATCGACGCGGCGCGTGCGGTACTTGCCGCGATTCCAGAGATCGAGCGGAAACGACACGCCGCGATTGACGACGAACGCGCCGACCGGATCGCGCCACGTCGCCGCGAGTGCGAGCGCGTGCGAGATGCCTTTGTGCACGTGAATGACGTCGGGACGCTGTTCACGGATCAGGCGGCGGAGGCCGCGGATCGTGGCGATGTCGAACTGATTGCGAAACGAGAAGCCGTGAAAGGCGACGCCGTTTTCGCGCGCTTTCTCGGCGAGGATGGGATCGGGCTTGCTGATGACCGTGACGTCGTGGCCGCGCTCGCGCAGTCCTGCGGCGGCCTGAAACATCTGATGCACCGAACCGGTGTTGAACTGATTGAACTCGAGGATCTGGAAGATCTTCATCGGCGCGGCGCACTCTAACAGGGCCATCTGATATCGTTCCATCCCCATGCGTCCGAGCGGTCCCGTCGCGCGTTTTTCCGGGGAAACTGAGCTAAGATCTCAAGCTCTTGATTACACACGACATCGGGCGGGAGGCGGTCTTGCCGACTGACAAAAAGGCGCCGAAGGAGCTGAAGGTCACGGACAAGCGGATCTTCACCGCCGACGGCGAGATCAAAGACGAATTCAAAAACGAGATTCACGCGGCGGAGTCGTCCGCTGCAGCAGAGCCTGTCGCTGAACCGGCGAAGCCTGCGGAATCCGCTCCGCAGCAGACCGAGCGTCGCGCGGAAACTCCGAAAGCGGAGGAGCGCCCACAGCGCACCGCCGAGGAGCGCGGCACGAATCCGGGAACTCCCTTCGCGCATTTTCTCGAGTCGCTCATCATGCAGGCGTACATGTCTCTCGGCATGCTCCGCAATCCGTACGCACCGCAGGCGAAGCCCGAGCCCGCCGCCGCGCGTCAGATGATCGACATCCTGACGATGCTCAAAGAAAAGACCGCAGGCAATCTCACCATCGAAGAGGAAGACTTCCTCGAATCGCACCTCGGTGAGCTGAAGCTCGCCTACGTCCAGCGTACGAAAAACATCTGATGAGACTTCGTGCTGTTGCCGCCCTGATCGCTCTCGCCGCAATCGCGGTGGGTGGCGATCTGCTCGCGCAACAGCAGATCGCGCCGCGCGACATCTGGCCGCAAGCCACCACCGCCGCGCGCGACGGCGACATCAAGGAAGCGGATCAACACATCTCGTCGATGACTGCCGCGGCACGCGCGTACGGCATCAAGACGTTTCCGCAATACGCGGCCGCAGCGGCCGGACTCGCGAGCGAGTCGACGACGAATCCCGATCTTCTGAAATGGGCCGTGCGGACATCCGCCGCGCTCGATGGCACATCGCCGGCCGTTGCGTTCAGCGAAGCGGATCGCGCACTGCGCGCGAACGACTTGGCAGGTGCGGGGCGTCTCGCCATGCAAGGCTTCGGGCGGCTGATCAGCAACTATCGCTCGCGCGTGCTCAGTCGCGCGGACCTCATGGTCGTCGCGGGAATCGCAATCGCGATGACTGCGCTGCTCCTCGCGATCGCACTGTTCATCCGCTACGGCCGCTCGATGGCGCACGACTTCCGCGAAGTCCTCGGCGCGTTCATGAGCGGTGGCACCGTGTCCGTGCTCGCATTCGCGTTGTTGTTTCTGCCGGTGTTTCTCTGGCTCGGTCCGATGTGGCTCGTCTTCTACTGGCTCGCGATCTTCTTCGGATACGCGGGCGCCGGCGAGCGCATCGCGTCTGTGATCATTCTGCTGCTCGTCGCGCTGACGCCGATCGCAATCGACTGGGCGGCGCATTCAGTCGCCGCTGTCGATAGTCCGGTCGTGCTTGCAGCGATTTCGAGTGAAGAGCAGGCGTACAACCCCGAGGCTTTGCGGCGGTTGCAGGAGTTGATCGCGGTCGTGCCGGATCATCCAACGCTGCACGTCCTCGTCGGCAACCTGCAAGTCTTCGAAGGACTCGACGATCAGGCCAGCCTGCACTATCGCCGCGCCGTCGAGCTGCGCCCGCGTTACGCCGGCGCGCACGTGAACCTCGGCAATCTCCTCGCGGTCAACAACGAATGGTCCGCGGCGATCACTGAGTACGAAAAGGCGCAGGCCGCGGATCCGAATCTCGCGATCGCGTTCTACAACCACAGCGTCGCTGCGGGCGAGACCTACAACTATCGCCTGCAGGGCAACATGCTCGAGAAGGCGCGCAACGCCGATGCGTCGTTCGTCGAGAAGACGACGCGCAATCCGCCGCCGCAGAAGATCGTCATGTACAGCCCGCCGATTTCCGAAGCGTGGGCGGTGACCGAGGCGATGTCGAAGCGTCCGGCGGCGCGCGGCCTGTTCGGCAGCTACTCGTCGTTCGAGCCGATGAAAGCCGTCGCGAATCCCGTGACCATCGGCGCGCTCGCGGCGCTGCTGCTCGCGTTGCTGCTGTGGTCCTTCCGGCGCAAGAGCGGATTTGCGAACGCGTGCATCAAGTGCGGCCGCACGTTCTGCCATCGCTGCAAGTCATCGCGCGAAAGCACGACGTACTGCACGCAGTGCATCCACATCTATCTCAAGCGCGATGGCGTGTCGCTCGACACGAAGCGCAAGAAGCTCGAAGAAGTCGGCGATCACCAGACCGGCATCATTCGCCGCAACAAACTCTTCGCGACGTTCCTCCCGGGATCGGCGCAACTGCTCGAAGGTCGCACGACGTCGGGCATGATCGGCGTCTTCGTCTTCTCGCTCTTCATCGCGACGGCGATTCTCGTCGGACGGCTCGCGCCTGCGCTCGGACCGGCCGCGGAAGTCGCGCAGTTGCTCGTGCGCGCCGCGTCGATTCTCATCGCGGTCGTGATCTGGTTCATCCTCTCGCTTCCGGTGTATCGCCGGAGGTCGGTGGCGTAAATGGCACTCGAAGGCACACTCAGAGACTTCAGTCTCGCCGACATCTTTCAGCTGATCGGACTTCAGCGAAAGACCGGTGTGCTCACGCTGCGCGGCAAGGACGACACCGTGACGGTGACGTTCCTCGACGGCAAGGTCGTCGGCGCCGATTCGCTGAATCGCCGCCTCGAAAACCGTCTCGGCACAGTGCTCATCCGCACGGGCTTCCTCACGCAGGACCAGCTCAATCGCGCGCTCGAGATTCAGAAAGAGACGCTGCAGCGTCTCGGCTTCATCCTCACGCACTACGGGATCATTTCGCAGGACTCGCTGCGCGAGGCGATCCAACTGCAGATCATGCAGATCGTCTATCGCCTCTTCCGCTGGAAGGACGGCGATTACCACTTCTCGCAGGAGACGACGATCGAGTACGACCGCGACAACGTCGTGCCGATCACCGCCGAGTCGATCCTGATGGAAGGCGCGCGGATGATCGACGAGTGGCCGATCATCGAGAAGCGGATCCGCTCGTACGACATGGTCTTCCGCAAGAAGCTGACCGACCAGGAGATCGTGGTCGTCGGCGCGGACGAAGCGGACGAGATCGACTTCGACGGCAACGCGCGCAAACGCAAAGGCGGATTCAGCGACACGATCCGCATCTCGCAGGAAGAGAAATCGATCTACGACCTCGTCGACGGCACGATGACCGTCAACGACATCGTCGAAGCCGCGCGCCTCTCCGAGTTCGACACGAACAAAGCGCTCTACGAGCTCCTCACGCGCGACCTGATCGAAGAAGTGCGCGGCCAAAGCGCCGCCGCCGTCGTCGCACAGGCGACGCCGGTCGACGAAACCGAAGTCGCCGAAACGCCCGTTCCGCTGCCGCTCGTGCTGATCGTGGTCGCACTCGCGCTCGCGTCGATCGTGACGTCGATCAAGAACCCGCTCAACGGATTCCATCCCCTGACCGGCGGCCTGTCTTCAATCGGCGAAATGCGCAAAGCGATCTCCATGCAGCGCATCCAGGCGATCGGCCAGGCGGTCGAACGCTTCAACGACGTCCACGGCCGCACCCCCCGCGACCTCAACGAGCTCGCCCCCCACTACATCAGCCCCACGCTGTTGAAAGATCCTTGGGGCCAACCCTACAGCTACGTCCAACCGCCCAACCGCGTGCTCGTGATCGGATTCACCGGCGATCGCCGCACGGACACGGACCTGTTGTTGTCGCTGCCCATCGGCGCGCCGCCCACGCCGACTGCGCCGTCGCAGCCGGTGAGTGGCGGGATTACTTTGATCGAGTGAATCCTGACCAACGGGAAGGATCTCCTGTCCCCCAGCTACGAACCCGCCACAGGCGTCAATCGAGCCGCAGCAGTCGCAACAAATCCGGCGTCAAATCCAGCCACCAACGATTCACGCCCTGAATCAACAACACCTTCTTCGCGCGACTCCACCCCTTGAGCTCCAGCTCTCTTGCACGCGCAGTTAGCTCGTCCGACAAGAACTCGTAATACACGAGGCGATCGAACTCATAGCGCGCCGTAAATGCCGCGGGATCACGCTTCGCTTTGTGTTCGCGTAGGCGGCGGAGAAGATCGTTCGTCGACCCGATGTACAGCGTGTGCGATCGGTTACTGAGGATGTAGACGCACCAAGCCGCAGGCGCGTTCATCGCTGGGGGACAGGAGATCCTTCCCTTTGGTCAGGATTCACGATGAAGCGTAAGCGAGAAGCAGCCAACCCAAACACAACAGGCGTCCGAGTCAAAGGCTCCCCATCGGCGTACACCGCCATCGACGTCTCACTATCGAACGAAAACACGCGACCCCGTCGCATCTCCACGAACGGACTGCGCACGTGGGCTCCCGTGTAGGCCATCGGCAATGTCTTGAGTAACTGCGCGCGTGTGGTTTGGTGGACGATGCACAAATCCAACAGGCCGTCGTCGGGGAGGGCGTCGGGGGTGATGCGGATGCCGCCGCCGTATTGGCGCGTGTTGCCGATCGCGGCGAACATGATGTGTTCGTCGCGGGAGCCGTGTTCCGTTTTGATGTGCACGGGGCGCGGCGTGAAGCGCGGGAGGACGCGCAGGATCGCGTAAAGGTACACGGCCGATCCGCGCAGGAACTTCACGTTGCGGTTGGCGAAGTCCGCGACTTCGGAGTCGAAGCCGAGGCCGGCGACGCCGAGGTAGCGGAGATTGTTGGCGAGCGCGACGTCGAACTCGCGGACCACGCCGTGCAGCACCGTGTCGCACGCGCCTCTAATGTCGCGCGGGATT
>DASVNL010000564.1:0-8141 GCA_036383875.1 Thermoanaerobaculia bacterium | reverse complement strand
CGGATGTGAACGCGCCGGTGGTTGCGGCGCTGGTGTGCACGCACTACGGATATCGCAAGGAGCTCTTCGCCGCGGCGTTCGAAGAAGCGGGCGTTCGCGCGAACGTCGTGAATCCGAACGAGCGCGCCGTCGATGATCTCTTCGGCGCGCAATCGGAAGGTTCGCATCGCGATGCTTCGGTGAGATTCGTGACGCGCTACGCGATCCCGGATGCGACCGTCGAAGCGCTCACGTATTTCCTCGAGCCGATCTCACCGCGGACCGTCGTCGCGATGCAGAACTTCGAGCACGTGCCCGACTTGTTCTGAATCGCGATCGACGATCGCTTCACTGCTTACGCGGAAGCTTTCTTGTACGACGCGCTGTAGCGCTTCGCCGCCGCCGGATCCTCGGACAGCTTGCGAATCGCCTGCTCGAACTGCTGTTCGTTCAGGCCGTGCTCGGTGAGCAATCGCTGCGCGTCCTTCGGATTCTTCTGCAACTGCGCGCCGAGCTCGCCGAGTTGTTCCGGCGTCAGATCGGCCTTCTGCGTCGCAACCGTCGACGTCGTCTCGTTGGTCTTCGAGTCAGCAACGTTCGTCGCGGGCTGGTCATTCGAGCACGCGCCCGTCATGAGCAGTACGCACAGGGCAATGGTCATTGAAGCTGTTCTCATCACTTAACCCTTTCCTTTCCCTTTGCCTTTTGCCTTGCCGCCGCCCTGTCCGCCGCCACCGCCTTTGGCGCTGTTTCCGTGCGAGTTGCCGCCACCGCGTTCGACGCGAGGCTGCTTCTCGACGCGCTGGCGTTCAACGCGCGGACGCTCGACGCGCGGCTGCTCAGCAGCTCGGACTTTCTTCGGGCGTTCGACTGCGCGAGGCTTGACGACGCGCTCGACGCGCTTCGGACGCTCCTTCACGACGCGCGGCTGCTCGGTGCGTGTCGCCGCGCGACGCGCGGTGGTGCGCACTGGTCGATCACGATCGACAACGACGCGTGTCGTTCGGGCCGGCGTGCCGCGCACGACTTCGGCGCCAGTCTGCAGTCCGCGCTCCTTCTTCAACTGTCCCGGAGGGCCGCCATGCGGATGCGCGCGAACTTCAGCAACGCGAGTGGTGACCACGGCCGGGAAGAACTGCTCCGGCTCGACGACATTCACGACGTCGCGCACGACCACACGGTCGAAGCGCGGCTCGATGTCGTACGTGGTGCGGAAGCGATCATCGATCACGCTGATGAGTCGCGGTCCGGTCACGCCGCTCACGACCTGCGTGTTCACGAACTGCACGAAACGCGGACGCTCGTACGGATCCACCATCACGACCGGTGAATACCGAAGCACCTCGACGACCTGCACCGGCGGTGTCCGCGCGGCGTTCAATGACGCAACGAGGTTGCCGAGATCGCCGAACGGAATGCCGGTGATGTCCGCGACCGCCGCGACTGCGAGTGGCATCGCCGCCAGCGCGAGAAGATCGTTCGTATCACCGACGACGTACGCTGGCTGAACCTGCGAAACGCGAGTCACGACGACGTCGGGGATGTAGTCATCGCGCACGACGTACGTCGTCGCGGGCTCGTCGTAGACGAAGTACTGCGGTTCGAGATCGTACGTGCGGTAGCGATTCTCGATGACTGTGACCAGCGGCGCACCAATGACGCCCTGATCGACTTGCGTATCGACATACTGGATGAACGCCGGCTGCTGGTCCTGGATCACCAATGCCGCGGGCGCGTATCGAACCACCTGCACGACCTGCGTCGGTGGTACTTGCGCACGATTGAGTGTCGCCACGAAGTGACTCAAGTCGCTCACGGGAACGCCGCTGACGTCGCTAGCCGCAGCGACGGCAATCGGCATTGCCACCAGGCCGAGGAGATCATCGGTTTCAAGCGCCTCCGCCTGCAGAGGAACGAGCAGGAGCAGCAACATCAGGAGAGCTGCTTTTTTCATTGAAACTCCTTCCATTTCACTCCAAATAAGTGCAAGGCGGATACCGAGATCGTCAGCGGAGCTCGGTATCTACGGACTCTTCGTTTAGCCTGTCGATGCATGAACGGCGAACGGGTTCTCCTTCTCCACAGCGGCGGCTTCACATCGCGCCAATGGCGCAAGCTCGCGGAGTCACTGGCCAGCGACTATCGCGTCGACGCACCCGACCTCCTCGGCTACGGCGCAACCGGCGCGTGGCCGCAAGGCGAGCCGTTTCACTTCAGGCAGGATCTCGAGTTTCTGTTGTCGCGCATCGACGAGCCCGTCCATGTCGTTGGACACTCGTACGGCGGATTTCTCGCGCTCCAGCTCGCGCTCGGGCGACCCGAGCTCGTCCGTTCGATCGCCGCGTACGAGCCAGTCGCGTTCGGCATCCTCGATGACGTCGAAGACGCCGACGCCCGCGCGCCGCTCGCGCTCGTGAAACGCACGTGGGACGCCGACGCCAGCGGCGTCGACGAGGCGTGGCTCGCGTCGTTCGTCGACTGGTGGAACGGCGCGGGCGCGTGGTCGCACTTGCCCGAGGAGACGCGCGGCGCGTTTCGCAGCGTCGGCTGGAAAGTGTTCCAGGAAGTGATGACGCTCGCCGCCGATCGCACCGATCGCGCCACCTACGCGACAATCACCGGGCCCACTCTCCTCCTCGGCGGCGCGAACTCTCCGATGACCGAACGTCGCGTCGTCGAGAAACTCGGCGCGGCGCTACCGCACGCGTCCGCGCGATTCTTCGATGGCGTCGGCCACATGGGACCGATCACGCACGCGTCGCTCGTGAATGCGGCGATTACGGAGCATCTGCGCAAGACGCGCGTTTAGCGCAGGAGTTCGGCCATACACTGCCTCCCTTCCCACAAGAAGAGAGAGAAGAGGTACACGCATGGCCCAGCTTCCATCGCCGTTCCGATTCACCGTTGTCGACGGGGCACAGCTCGGATGGGGAATCGATCTCCTCACCGGGCAACTGAAACTCCAGACCGTCAGCAACATCACGACCGTGGCCGCCACTCTGAACAACGCCACGTTCATCGAGAGGATGATCTCGACGCAGAGTGATTACACGAGCCTGATCGACACGGTGACGTCCGTGCAGGGCTCGACGCTCACCTCATCGTTCTCCGCAGGCGTGAGCTACATGAAGAGCACGAGCGTCTCCGCGACGACGTTCAGCCTGATCATCGGCACGACGGTGCAGACCACGAGCGAAGCGTTTGCGGACGCATCTGTCCTCGAGCTCTCCGCCGATGCCGAGGCGTATCTCATTGCGCATGGACCAGCGGAATTCATGGCGCAATACGGCACGCATTTCATCGGTGGATTCATCGAAGGCGGCGATTTCCTCGGCAGTCTCACCATCCGCACTCAGTCCGCTACGACGCAACAGCAAGTCTCCGCCTCCATGCACGCTGCACTGTCGGATGGATTCGCCGGCGGTTCGTTCAACTCCTCTTTTCAGACGGCCTACACCCAGTACGCGTCCGAATCGACGCTCGAGGTGATGCAGCAATCGAGCGGCGGCGAAATCACACCGGGCTCCGACGCGGACGCAATGGTCGCGGAGGCAAAACTCCTCGCTCACAACCTCACGAACGGAACCGGAACGTCGCGGCGAATGATCGCCCTCGGCTACACCTGGGACACGATCCCGAAGGTCAACACGATCCTCGCGACGAACTTCCCTGGCCAGTCGATGCAGATCCAAATTGATCCGCAGGTGCAGGCCCTGCTCGCCGACGAGCTCAATGCGCTCGACTATCAGGAACAGACCGCGATCTCGCTTCTCGGCGGCGCCTTCGTCATCCCCCATCAGCGGGACCTGCTCAATGGTGCGCTCAGCCGCATCAGCACGGCGCGCGCCGCAATCGGGAATCTGACCATCGCGCAATTCGCGTCGATGGACATCCCTGCAGCCGAGCAATATCTCGTCTCGTCGAGCATTGCAGCGGTATTGACGCCCATCGCACAGGGCAAAGTCGCGGTGAACTGGGTCGGAAATCTCGACGGAACGTTTCAGAGTGTGCCCGCGCCGCTCTCCGGCACAGTGCTGCTCAGTGTGCACGGCGACTCGTTCACGTCCGGGCCGTATGTCCACAGCCGCCCCGAGGGTGATAGTCCGGCGCAGATGGCGAGTCTCATGATCTCGCTGGCGAATACCAACGGCGCCGTCACGCTGCAAGCGCAATTCAACTGGTCCGATCCGTATGGCCCCGGCAGTGGCAACTGGTACGGCGAGACGATCAATCTCGCGGACGACCCGTCGTCGACGGCCGCGAGCGTCGCAGTCTGGCCGCAGTATTCGTGGAACAACATCACCGCCAAGCTCGCGTAATCGAATGACGATGCGCCGCCGGAGTGGCGGCGCATCGCAGGGTCATCCGAAAATCTGTTCGTCCGCGGTTGGCCCATAAACCGACGGCAGCGGCACGTCGAGCAATCGCAGATACACGGTCAATTGTCCGCGATGGTGGTACCAGTGATTGAGCATCACCGCGCGAAACATGGCCATGCGTGGCATCTCGAGCAGCGTCGCGCCGTTTTTCGTCATGCGCCACATCGCTGCGAGATCGGCGTCGCTCCAGCCTGCGAGTTTGTCGATCGCATACGCCACGCTGCGATCGAGCGTCGCGAGAATTTCGTCTCGCGACGCCGGCATCGGCAGCGGCACAATCGGGACTTCGGTTTCGAGCGGCGTAATCACATCGGCAATGCCTTGCGGCAATCCGGCGATGTGCAGCGCGAGCTGGCCGAGGGACATCGATTTCTCGTGTGGCTTCCAGGCGAAATGCGCGTCCGGCACGCGCTCGAGCACGCGTCGCGTCGTCCCCGCCTCCTGCTGCAATTCGGCAGCGAACTGTTCTCCGATGCTCACTATTGCACCGCCTTCGGATCCATCCACAGTACTTCCCAGTGATGGCCATCGAGGTCGTAGAAGCTCCAGCTGTACATGAAGCCGTGATCGGTCGGATCCATCGCGTGACGACCGCCGGCGTCGATGGCCTTGCGCACCATCTGATCGACTTCCGCCCGGCTCTCACAGGACAGCGCAATGAGTGCCTCGGTCGCGCGGCTCGTGTCGCAAATCTCGTTCTTCGTAAATCCCTTGAAGAACGGCTCGGCGAGCAGCATCACCCACGCCTTGTCGCTGATGATCATGCAGGCCGCTTTGTCGTCGGTGAACTGCGCATTGAACGTAAAACCGAGATCGGCGAAGAACGCTTTGGATTTCTCGAGGTCTTTGACGGAGAGGTTGACGAAGATTTCGCGTGACATGGTTATCTCCTTTATGAGTTCGAGCGGAACGGCACCAGCGCGCGCAGTCTGCGATCGCGCAACCAGAGGCCGCCCCACAGAAATGCGGCGAGGTACGTCGGGAAAAGGATGTGCGTGAAGAGCGGATTGCCTAGGCGCATGTGTGTGGCGATGGCGCCGCCGAGGTAGCCGGTCCAGAGGATGGCGCCAAGGACGGACGTACGTGGGATGAGGTATGCGATCAGGCAGATCACCTGGATCACGCCGAGCGTGAGAATCGCGCTCACCGGCCAGCCCAATTGCGTCGTGCCTTCAATGACCGCGGCGGGACGCAGCAGCTTGCCGATCGCGTCGAACAGCAGGAACAGCACGCCGATCGCGCTGAATACGCGGCCAGTCCAAATCTGTCCGCGGGAAATGTCAGTAGGGGTGCTCATCAGGTCCTCCTCGAATGTGGTTTCGAGGGTATAGACCGCGGGTCCGCGCAAAACTCATCGGTCGCGCGAAAAAAAAATCTTCGCGAGCTACGAGCTGAGCTCGAGCGACAGGCCGAACATCGGGAAAAGCGTCTCTACGTCGAGGAACGAGTTCCAGCCGCCGATGCGATCGCCGTCGAGCTCGAGCACGATGAGCGCCCATGCGCGATGCGTTCCGTCGCTCGCACGACGGTACTGCGCAAACGCCGGCGACGCCGACGCGTTGACGCGCACGAGACGCGAGCCTTTGCATGGCGCGCCCGGTCCATTGAGCCAGCCGCGCACGGATTCCGGACCTTGCAGCCAGAGCGCGAACGGCGGCATCGAGAACGTCGCGTCTTCGCGCATCAGGGAGACGAGCGCGTCGACGTCGTAGCTGTGAAACGCACTCACGTATCGATCGAGCAGCGCGGACTGATCCTCATCGAGGATGTCGGGCGACACGGTCGCGTTACGCGCGGCCATCGTCGCGCGAGCGCGCTGCAGGCTGCTGTTCACCGCGGCGACAGTCATCTCCAAACACTCTCCGACTTCCACCGCCGACCACCCAAGTACCTCGGTGAGCAACAACGCCGCGCGCTGTCGTGGCGGTAGATGCTGCAGCGCCGCAACGAACGCCAGCCGGATGCTCTGCTTCAGCACGGCCTGCTCGAGCGGATTCGCCGTCGCGGGGATCACGCGCGCATCGGGAATCGGCTCGAGCCAGTGCGTGCGATCGCGCGTCTCCAGCGACGCCGTCTCGACGAAACTCGCCGGCCCTTCCTCGAACGGCCGCATGCGTCGCGACGCGTCGGAGAGTTGATCGAGACAGACGTTCGTCGCGATGCGATGCAGCCACGTCTTCAGCGACGCACGCCCTTCGAACCGATCGAGACTGCGCCACGCGCGCACGATCGTCTCCTGCACCGCGTCGTCCGCATCCGCGGCCGACCCGAGCATCCGGTAGCAATGTCCGGTCAGCGAAACGCGATGCTCTTCGAGCGCGGTCACATCGACGTGCATGCGGCCTGATAGCACCGCGCCCGAATCACGGTCAACCGCGGTGCGCGAAAGTTCACCGCGCGTTGAGGATCGCCTACGATGCGGACATGAAACGTCTGGCCCTGATTCTTCTCCTCGGCAGCGCGATCGCCGCGCACGCCGCGACGATCGACGAAGTGCCGTCCCCCGCGGGTGCGAATGCGGCGGAGCCGTTTCTCTCCACGACGCGCGATGGCGTGCTGCTGAGTTGGATCGAGCCGGCCGGCGCGAAGCACAAGCTGATGTTTGCGCGCTACGTGAACGGCAAGTGGTCGGCGCCGCGGACCATCGTCGAGCGCGACGATCTGTTCGTGAATTGGGCGGACTTCCCGTCGGTGATCGAAGACGCCAAGGGCGTGCTCTACGCCCACTGGCTGCAGAAGAGCGGCAAGAGCACGTACGCGTACGACGTACGCATGGCGACGTCGAAGGATGGCGGCGCGACGTGGGGCAAGTCGTTGCTGCTGAATCGCGACGGCAAGCAGAGCGAGCACGGCTTCGTCACGCTCGCCGCGCTTCCGACTGGCGGAATCGGCGCAACGTGGCTCGATGGGCGGAACATGACGGGCGGCGAACACGACGATCACGAAGGTGGGGGCGACATGACGTTGCGCTACGCGACGATCGACGCGAACGGCGCGATCACGAACGAAGGCGAGCTCGATCAGCGGACGTGCGAGTGCTGCACGACCGGCATGGCCATGACGAAGAACGGCCCCGTCATCACGTATCGCGACCGCGCGGCCGATGAGACGCGCGACATCTCGTACGTGCGACTCAACGGCAAGAGCTGGAGCAAACCGAAGGCGCTGCGCGCGGATGGTTGGAAGATCCACGGATGTCCCGTGAACGGACCGCAGACCGACGCGATCGGCAACGAAGCCGCGACTGCGTGGTTCACGGCCGCAAACGGAAAGCAGAGCGTGTATGTGTCGTTTCTCAGCGGCGGCAACGCGATCGCGGTCGACGAGGGGAAGCCAGTCGGACGCGTCGACGTCGTGATGCTCGATGCGAAGACGGCGCTCGTGACGTGGCTCGAGCAGACCGAGGCGAGTGCGGAGATCCGGGCGCGCAAAGTGACGAGCGATGGCAAGCGCGGTCCGTCGATCAAAGTCGCGGAGTCTGGCGTCGCGCGGACGAACGGATTCACGCGCATCACGCGCGCCGGAAACGACGTGTGGTTCGCGTGGACCGACAACACCAGCGCAGGCAAGCGCGTGCGTGTCGCCCGCGGGCGCGGCTTGTGAACGGAGCGGCTGCTACAATCCCGCCTCCATTCGAGCCGTCATGACCAAGTTCTACATTTCCACTGCGATTCATTACGTCAACGACGATCCCCACATCGGCCACATGTACGAGAACATCGTCGCCGATGTGATCGCGCGTCATCGCCGCCGCATGGGCGACGACGTCCGCTTTCTCACCGG
>DASVNL010000563.1:0-7931 GCA_036383875.1 Thermoanaerobaculia bacterium | reverse complement strand
TGGAAGCACGCCGTCGATCATGACGTCGCGCGGGCCGTCATAGCGGCCGGAAACGAAGTCGACGATGTCGGAGAGGGCGACGGCGGGCATGGCGGGGGCGGATTGTAGACGAAAACAAAAGAGCCTCCTTCGCAGGAGGCTCTTTCAACGCCGAAGCGTCTTCGTGCTTATTTCTTGGCAGCAGCGGCCGGGGCGGCTTCGTTGAAGCGCTTGATCACCGTGTCGGTGATGTCGATCGCGTCGGACGCGTAGACCATGCCGGACTCGAACTTGTTGAAGATCGCGGCCAGACCCATCTCTTTGCCGATGGCGTCGATGACCGGTTTGATCTTCGCTTCGAGCGCCTGCAGCTCGCGGTCGCGCGCCTCGCCGATCTCACGGTCGGCGTCCTGCGCGAAGCGCTGCATTGAGATCTTCTTGTCGGCGAGCTGCTTCTGCATCTCGGCCAGCTTGTCCTCGCTCAGCGAGAGGCGCTTGGTGCCGATGTCGGAGTCGAGCTTGCGCAGCTCTTCGTCCATCTGCTTGGCCTTTTCGACGCGGTCGTCCTGCATCTTCTTGAGCTTCTCGTATGCGGCCTTGCCGGCGCCGGACTGCGTCAGAACCTTCTGGACGTCAATCACAGCCACACGCTGCGGCGTCTGCTGAGCAAACAGCGGCGTCGCCAGGGCAGCGACAACAACAGTAACCAGGAACTTCTTCATGAGGTCTCCCCTTCTTCTGATCCGTTGGACATCCGGCCTTAAGCCGCTGTCATTTAGAACGTATTCCCAATCGTGAACTGGAACGTCTCGAAGTTTCCTTCATCGCCATCTTCCTTCGCCGGGTTGAACGCGTAGATGAACCGCAGCGGGAACTGGAAGACCGGCAGGAAGACGCGCATCTCGGCACCCGTCGAGTAGCGCAGCTTCCCGAAATCGAACCGCTCTTTGTAACCGTACGCACGGCCCGCATCTGCCCACAAAACGAAGCGGATCGGATCGTTCACACGATAGATGTACTCGAAGTTGTACGTCTGGTGGCTGAAGCCGCCGGCCGGACGCAGCCCGTAGTTCGGGTAGTTCTCGTACGGTCCGAGGACGCCGTACTGGAATCCGCGAACCGAGAACTCGCCGCCGACGATGAAGCGCTCCGACGTCGGCACGCAGAGGTTCGGCTTCTCCGTCGAGAGATCGCTGTACGCGTACGCGCACTCGGAATCGTCGCCGAACGGGAAGATGTAGCCGGTCTCCATATTCAAGCTGATCGAGCTCTTGCGCGACAGCTTGAAGAAGCGCGTGAGGCCGACGGTCGGCTTGAACATGTTGACGGTGCCGCCGAGCGGACCGCCCGCGTACGCGAGGCTCAGGTTGATGCGCGAGCCGCGCGTGGAGTCGTACGGGTTGTCGCGCGAGTCGTAGCGATACGACGGCACGATGGTCGACGTGGTGAAGTCGAGGCGCTGCACGCCGCCGATCGGGATGTTGCCGTTCTCGTCGGGCGACTCGACGGTGTCGTAGATGGTGTTGGCTTTTTCGAAGCCGTACAGCAGCGACAAGCTGTCGAAGCGGCGCAGACGATAGCCGTACGCCACGGTGCCGCCGCGGCCACGCTGCTCGTAGCCGAGCGAGCGCGGATAGACGGTCGCGCGGTTGTACAGCGAGACGCCGAGGCTGTTCGGCGTGTCCATGAACCAGGGATCGGCGTAGGAGATGCTGAAGAAGTCGGTGCGGCTGCCGCGCTGGTAGCCGAGGGAGAAGTTCTCACCCTCACCCAGGAAGTTGCGCGTCGCAAACTGCGCCTGCACGAAGAACCCGCCACCCTCGGAGTAACCGCCTCCGAACTGGATGTCGTTCTTGCCCTCTTCGACGCCCTTCACCGTGATGTCGACCGTCTTCGACTCCGGATTCACCTTGAAGTCCGGGTTGTCCGTGACTTTGAAGTAGCCGAGCTGGCCGAGCTTATAGAGGCTCTGCTTGAAGGTCTCCATGTCCATGATCTGACCTTCCTCGAGGAAGATCTCACGGCGGAGAACTTTGTCTTTGGTGGTGGTGTTGCCTTCGAACTCGAGGCGGCCGAGGCGGAACTGCTCGCCTTCGTACACCTTCATGTTCACGTCGACGACGTTGTTGCCCTTGTCGATGAATTCCGGATCGACGTACGCATAGATGTAGCCGCGCATGCGGTACGCCTCGCCGAACGCATCGACGCGCGCCGCGATCGGCTTGCGAGCCAGCGTCTCGCCCTTCTTCAGAGGCCAGTCGCCGATGATCTGCTCGTTCGTGAAGACCGTGTTGCCGCTGACGGTGACTGCGCCGAAGGTGTGAACTTCGCCTTCCTTCACCGGGATCGTGATCTTCACGCGCTTGCCGACGGTCGCGATCTGCGGATCGCCGAATGCGACTTTCTGGTAGCCGTGATCCTGGTAGAAGTTCTTGACGCGCTCCAGATCCTCATCAAGCTTCGATGGGATGTAGAGGTTCTTCTTGCGGATCCAGGTGTAGAGGTTGTGCTTCTTGACGTCTTTCATCGCGCCGCGGAGGCGGCGATCCGAGAAGTGCTGATTGCCGACGAAGTCGATCGAGGCGACTTTGGCCTTGATGCCTTCGTTGATGACGAAGACGATCTTCTTCTCGTTCGGCTCCCCGAGGTCTTCGGTGATCGTGTCGACCTGGACGCCTTCGAAACCGCCTTCGCTGTATGCGCGCTTGATCGACTCGGCGGCGCGCTTCACGAGCGTCTGCTCGATCGTGTTGCCGACGTGAAGGTCGATCTTGTCGCGGTCGAGCGCCTCGCCGATCTTCTGGGCGTTCAGCTCTTTGTTGCCGCGATACTCGACGGAGCCGATGCGCGGACGCTCCTGCACGATCGCGCGGACGATGACGCCGGTCTCGCCCTGCTCGGTCTCGATGCGGATGTCATCGAAGAGACCGGTCTGCCAGAGGTTGACGAAGTTGCGCTGGATGGCTTCCGGAAGGTAGGGCTCGCCAGGACTGATGCCGAGGTAGACGCGGATGGTGTCGCTGGCCACGGAGGTGTTGCCCGTGACTTCGAACCGCTCGACGACTTTGGCGTTGGCCGCGAGGTTCTCTTTGACCGGTGCATCGGTCACGCGACCGCTGCCCGTCGACTCGAGAATCGACCCCGCCCGAGGCTTCGGACGTTCCTGTTCGGTGTTCGTCTGCGCTCGCACGCTGCGGCCAAGGACCGCCATCATCACGAGCATCAATAGAATTCGAGTCATAAGTCCTTGTCGAAGACGCGGATTTTTGTGTGAGACGCGCGACCCTCACTCAAAGTCACGCGGGAGCTACGTCCCAGCCCGGAACACCGGAAAAAGACGGCGCATTCTACAGCCCCGCTGCCCGGCGGCTACTGGGCGTAGGTGGCCAGCCCCTTGCCGAACGACCAGTTTTCTTTCGTCACCTCGACGAGGCTGACCAGAACGTCGTCCGGCCGGACGTCCACCGACTCCTGCAGCCGGCGCGCGATGTCGGCGTAGAGCGCGCGCTTCACCTCGACCGTCCGCCCTGCATTCAGCGTGATCTGGATGACGACCAGACCGTCCGTGCGCTCGACGCCGCCGTACGTCGGATGGGCGACCAGTTGGTGCGCCTCGAGCTCCTCGATGACATGGAACTGATCGTCCGCCGGCACATTGGCCTCGGCGACGAGCGCAGCGTGAACGGCGGAGGAGAGATCGCGGACGAACTCCGGCGACTTTCCCTTGCGGAGCGAGATGCGGACGAGCGGCATGGCGGTGCATCTTAGTGCGACTTCCCGTTCCCTGCACCCCACGCGCATTTCGCTGCACGCGAGGCCGCGCGCTGCGAACTTGCGGCAAACTGACCGTGCGCCCATGCGAGAACGCCCTCTCACTCAGACCACCGTGGTCATCGCCTTCTGACCGCGTTCGCGTTCCTGGTCTCGGGTCAGACGTACGTCTCGATGTTCGACCACGGTCATTCGCTGCTGCGGATGACCGGCTACTACCTGCTGATCTGGTGGGTGTGGGTCGTCTTCACGCCGGGCGTGCAGTGGCTCATCCAGCGTGTGCCGCTCGCGCCGTTGCGCTTCCCGAACCTCCTCATCCATCTCTGCGCGGCGCTGGTCGCGGCGATCGTGCACATGACGACGTGGACCTTCCTCACGATCCAGATCCGTCCCTTCGACGCCATGACGTCCCTCGACTTCCGCGGCAATCTCCTCGGCCTGACGCTCACCCGTCTGCCGCTCGAGCTGCTCGTCTACTTCGGCGTCGCGGCGGCCGCGCACGCGATCGACTACCGCGAACGCGCCATCGAGCTCGATCGCTCGCTCAGCGCCGCGCGGATTCACGCGCTCGAGCTGCAGATCCAGCCGCACTTCCTCTTCAACACGCTCAACGCCATCAGCGCGCTCGTGCGGACGAAGCAGAACGACGAGGCGGTGCAGGTCATCGCGGGACTGTCGGATCTGCTGCGCTACACGCTCGATCACGCGGGCGCGCAGCGCGTGCCGCTCGAGCTGGAGGCGGACATGCTGCGCCGCTACCTTGAGATTCAGCAGGTCCGCTTTGCCGATCGGCTGGAAGTGCGGATCGACGTCGCGGACGATGTGCGGCATGCCGCCGTTCCGACGCTGATCCTGCAACCGCTCGCGGAGAACGCGATCCGCCACGGCGTGTCGATGTCCGCCGCCGCGGGGATCATCGACGTGCGCGCGTATCGCGAAAACGAACGGCTGCGCATCGACATGTTCAACACCGGCTCGATCGCGGTGAAGAGCCGCGCCGGCATCGGCCTCTCGAACACGCGCGAGCGATTGCGCCAGCTCTACGGCGATGCGCAGAGTTTCGACCTGCGGCAAACCGAGACCGGCGTGCTCGCGACGATCCTGATTCCGTGGAGCGCGCACGCATGAAGGTCGCGATCGTCGACGACGAGCCGCTCGCGCGTCAGACGGTGCGCCTGCTCGCCGAGCGCGATCCGGAAGTGACGATCGCGGGCGAATGCAGCGGCATCGACGCCGCGGAGCTCGTCGCCCGCACGAAGCCGGACATTCTGTTTCTCGACATCCAGATGCCCGAAGTCGACGGGTTCGACGTGCTCGCGGCGATTGGCGCGTCGACGGTCCCGGCGGTGGTGTTCGTGACGGCGTACGACCAGTACGCGCTGCGCGCATTCGAAGTCCACGCGCTCGACTACCTGCTCAAGCCGTTCGACGACGCGCGATTCGACGACGCGCTGCAACGCGCGAAGAAGCAAGTTCTCTCCGGCCGCATCGACGAACGCCTGCAGCGACTCGTCGAAACGCGCGCCGATCCGAACGCGTTGACGCGACGCTTCCTCGTCCGCCAGCGCGACAAGGTGGTGTTCGTGAAGGTCGAAGACATCGACTGGATCGAAGCCGCCGACTACTACGTCTCGCTGCACGCCGACGGCAAGTCGCACCTCATCCGCGAGACGATGGCCGACGTCGAAAAGCAACTCGACCCCGACCGCTTCGTGCGCGTGCATCGTTCCGCGATCGTGAACATCGACCGCGTGAAAGAGATGCACCCGATGTTCCGCGGCGACTGCATGCTCACCCTTCAGGACGGCACGCAGCTCCGCCTCAGCCGCGGACGCCGCGACGAATTCGAACGTCGCATGCGCGCGAAGTGATCAATGTCCGGCGGAGCGCCGGCGCCCTGCCGGGCCTCGCGCAGCGCGCGGCTCACCGATGATCGAGATGCTCGCCGGCGGACCGTAGACCGCGTGGCTTTCGATCGTTGCGCCGGTCGACCACTCCACGCGACGCACGTCGGTGTCCGTGCCGATCCACACGAAGCGCGCGTCGGGATCGAGAGCGACCGTCGTGAACTGTCCGGTGCGCGGGGGCGCGTGCAGAACCTGTTGCTCGATTCCGAATCGATCGTAGCGAACGATCTTCGATCGATACGCCACGATCACTTCGCCGTCGCGCGTCGCGCGAACATCCAACGGAGAGTCTGTGAGACTGGCCGCGAAATCCGGGAGCGCGATCCCGCGGCAGACATTCATCCGGCCGATGACCCTCGTCGCGGCATAGAACAACGTGCACTGGTCCGCCGCCAGATCGACGGCGCGCACGTTCAACTGCGCGTCGACCGGCAATGCGTCGTTGCGCTGCAGCGTGCCCTGCGCGTCGATCGTCAGGATGCGAAATCCGTTCGGCGTCGATCGCAATGCGTACATCGTGTCGTTGCGATCGAGCGCGAAGGCTTTCGTCGATCCCTGCGGCAACGTCATGGTGATCGCAGCGGCGACGTTGCCGGATTCATTCACGACCTTCGCGACGACCGAGCCACTCCACGCGGCCAGCACCCGTGACGCGGACGCCGCGAAGACGTTGCCCTGCATCGCGTAGACATCCCCGACCGGGTTCCAGAGCAACCGTCGCGTGAACGAAGCACTGCCGCGGCGCCGATGCGTGAAGACCGGATGCATCCCGTCGATCGAGAGGTTCGGCTCGTCTTCGCGCGTGAGGATGTCGCCGTCGCGAAACGGCAAGTCGCGTTGCACGTCCGGCGTGATGCGGCGGATCTCACCGCCGACCGCGTACCAGAGCGCGTCTTTCGACGTCGCGATCGCGACGACATCCTGGCCTGCAGTTCCAACCGGGATTTCCTGCTGCGATCCGTCGGTGCGCAGCGCGCGGAGCGTGTTGAACCATCCGGCGACCCAGAGCCGGCCGTCGGGTCCGGTCACCGCGGCGTTCGCGTAATACGGCTGGCTCACGATCGTTCCGTCGTGAAGCAACCGGCCGCCTTCAAATGCGATCGTGCCGTCGCTCATCGCCGCCATCCAGGAGAAGTTGCAGTACTGGCAGGGCGCGATGAGCTGAAAGTTGCCCGCGACGCTGCCGCGATACACGCCGTCTGACGCGCCGAGGAACACGGTTCCGTCATTCACGCCGACGGCGCCTTGCGCGGTGAACGGCAACTTGCGCTCCTGCAGCACGACGCCGTTCGTGTCGATCTGCGCGAGCGCGTGCCTGCCGGCGAGCCAATACGTGCCGTCGCGCGCGGGGATGAACGCGAGCGCACGATCATCCAAATCAGCGCGTTTGAAGAGCGCCACGTTCAACGTCGCGCTGACTTTGACGATCACACCGTTCGACGCTCCGATCAACACGCCGCCGCCGGGCAGCGGCTGCATCACCGCGTTTGTAGAGAAATAAACGAGAGGATCCTGAACCTCGACCGTCTGCAGCGAGCCGTCCGATTTGATGCGCCCGACGACACGCTCGCTCGCGAACCAGACCGTGTCGTCAGAGCCGACGGCAATCGCCGAGACGGAGGGGGATGTCGTCGGGATTACGGTCTCCCCCGCGAACAGAGTTCCAGCGAAAAGAGCGAGCGCAACGAAAAGGGATCGGACCATCCAGGAAAGTTATACGCGATAACGACTTCGAGCGTCGCGGTCAGTGTCCCGCGGAGCGCCGGCGAACCGGCAATCGAGCCGCGCGCGGCTCGCCGACGACGGACAGATTTCTGGGCGTCCCGAACGTCTGATGCGTCTCGACAACGGCGCCGGTCGCGAGTTCGACGCGATGAAGGTCATGCTCCGTGCCGACCCAGACATAGCGGGGATCGCGATCGAGCGCGAGACTGAAGATCTTCCAATGCGGCGGTGCCTCGATGGCCTGCTGCTCGTTGCCGGCTCGGTCGTAACGAACGATCCGCCCGGCGTACGTGACGAGCACGTCTCCCTCGCGTGTGATCCGGAGATCCGACGGCTCTTTCGCGTTGACGAACGGCGGGAGCATGGTTCCGGTGCAGACGTTGATCCGGCCGATTCCGTCGAGCGTCCCGTAAAACAACGTGCACTGATCCGCGGCGAGATCGACTTTCCAAACCGGCGCCAGGCCCGGCACGGCCAGCTCCTTGCGCAGCACACCGTTCGCGTCGATGGTCAGGAAGCGCGTCTCTCTGGGACTCCACGAACTGCTCA
>DASVNL010000562.1:0-2007 GCA_036383875.1 Thermoanaerobaculia bacterium | reverse complement strand
CTGCTCGAGCAGAAGGCCAAAGAGCTGAACATGCCGAAAGGCTTCTCGTTCGGCTTCACGGGCCGCGCGAAAGAGCAGCAGGAGATGGGTTTCAACTTCATGCTCGCGTTCGCGCTGTCGATCGTGTTCATGTACCTCATCCTCGCGGCGCAGTTCGAGAGCTGGGTCCACCCGATCACGATTCTGTTGTCGCTGCCGATGACGGTGCCGTTCGCGCTGCTATCGCTGGTGATCCTCAACGAGTCGGTCAACATCTTCTCGGCCCTCGGCATCGTCGTGCTGTTCGGTATCGTCAAGAAGAACTCGATTCTTCAGGTCGATCACACGAACCAGCTCCGCGAGCGCGGCCTCCCGCGTCACGAAGCGATTCGCGAAGCGAACCGCGACCGTCTCCGCCCGATTCTCATGACGACGATCGCCTTCGTCGCCGGCATGATCCCGCTCGTCGTCTCGAGCGGCGCGGGCGCCGCGACGAACCGCGCCATCGGCGCGACGATCATCGGCGGCCAGACCCTCGTGCTCCTGCTGACGCTCCTCGCCACGCCGGTCCTCTACTCGATCTTCGACGACATCCAGGAATGGTTCCGCCGTCGCGGCAAGTCGCACGTCGAGGACGAAGTCGTCGAAGGCGACACGGCCACCGCGTAAGGTTTTGCACGATTCGTAGCGCCGGCTTCCAGCCGGCCGGACCGCCGGCTTCTAGCCGGCGGTCCACGTTTCACTCGTCCACTTCCAGTCTCTCAACCCCGCCTTGATCGGATTGTCGAGAACATACGAGACGGCATCCGTAAGATGCCGCTCATCCCGAATGATCCGATCGAAGTACTCGGGTTGCCACAGACGTCCCTCCCGCCCGAGCAGCGCATTCACGGCATTCGACGTGTACGACTTCCACGAATGCACGATCGATGTGATGTCGGCGGCCATGGGCGTGAACACGATGTGCGCATGATTCGGCATCACGCACCACGCGACCAGTCGATACCGCAATCCATCGAAGTGCGTGAACGCGCTCGCGACGATGTCGGCCACACGCGGGTCGTTCATGCACGCGATGCCCGCGCCATAATGCAACTCACGTTCGAGGTCGGTCTCTACACGTTCGCGTAGCTCTGCCCTGGTCAGCACACGTGCGAGCGCGCGATGCTCATCGCGGAGTCGATCGACGATCGCACGCGGGAGTGAATCGGCGAGACGGATCGTGACGGCGTACGTAGCGCCGGGCACTTCCCAGTGCGGGAGATATCCGCGCGAGCGGACGCGTAATTCAGTGATGTCGTGTAGGTAGGTTTTCTTGACCACGAGTTCGTCGTGGTGCGAGGAGATCGCGTGTGGAAAAATGAGTGTACCTCGGAGCAGCGGGCTGGAAGCCCGCGGTACGGCCGCCTGGAAGGCGGCGCTACGGATGGGCGCGACGAATTAGAATCCCTCTCCATGCCTGACGTGCTCACTGTGCCTGGTCTCTGGAACTCTGGTCCGTTGCATTGGCAGACGGACTGGGAGAAGGAGAATCCGTCCTTTTCGCGGGTGATGCAGCGCGACTTCGATCATCCCGACCTCGACGAGTGGGTCGAGACGTTGCAGCAAGCGGTGGTGGCGAGTGAGAAGAGGCCGGTGTTGGCGGCGCACAGTCTCGGGTGCGCGCTCGTTGCGCATTGGGCGATGCGATACGGGACTGGCGTGTGCGGCGCGTTTCTCGTTGCGCCGAGCGATGTCGAGGCGGCGACGTATCCGATCGATCCTGGCGCGTTCAAGCCGATGCCTCGCGCGCGGCTGCCGTTTCCGAGCATCGTCGTGGCGAGCACGAACGACGAGTACATCTCGCTCGATCGCGCGACTGAATTTGCGAACGCGTGGGGCAGTCGGTTGGTGAACATCGGCGATGCGGGTCACATCAACGGCGCGTCCGGATACGGACCCTGGCCGCAGGGCCTGGCGATGCTCGAGCAGTTCGTGATGTCGCTCGCCTGAAGCGTCGTGCTGCTATTCTTCCGCGCATGCCTCCCA
>DASVNL010000561.1:0-5075 GCA_036383875.1 Thermoanaerobaculia bacterium | reverse complement strand
GCCGACCCACCACACGGCGACAGGCATGTCGGGAAGCAACAACGCTTTGACGAGCGGCGCCACATGATTCACGCGCTCGCCCGACGCGACGATCGACACTTCCTCGGAGCAAACCTGTTTCTGTCCGCCGCCGACGAGATGACAGTTCGCGGAGATCCACGACGAGATCTCCCCCTCCTCTTCATGCGGATCCGCGTGCACGACGATCGTGCGTTGCGGCACCGCGGCACTCGCCTGCGCGAGCACTTCCGTCGCACGCGAATGCTCCTGCGACGTCCACGTGTGCGCGATGACGTTCCACAACGCGGCCTTCGTGACCGCACGCTCGCCGTCGTGTTGCTCCGCGCGCCAGAGATCAGCGAGCTCTTTCTCGATCTTCGAGACGTCGACCACGACGTCGTTCAGGGCCGTCGCCATTTGCGTCCATCCTTTTCGATCAGCGCATCGGCGGCGTCCGGACCCCACGTGCCTGCTGCATACGGTGGCGGCTCGCCCTCTCTCTCCCACTGCTGCAGCAGCGGATCGAGCCACGCCCACGCGGTCTCGATCTCGTCGCGACGCGCGAACAGCGTCGCATCGCCGAGCATCGTCTCGAGCAGCAACCGCTCATACGCCTCGGGCGGCTCCGCCCCGAACGACGTCGCGTACCGAAACTCCATCGTCACCGGCGCCGTGCGTACGGCAGGTCCGGGCAGTTTCGAATCGAACTTGAGCGAGATCCCTTCGTCGGGCTGAATGCGAATCGCGAGGACGTTCGCGTGCATCTTCAGTCCGAGCCGGCTGAACAGCGGATACGGCGCAGGCCGGAAGTGAATCGAGATGTCGGTCACGCGCTTCGGGAGTCGCTTGCCCGCGCGCACGTAGAACGGCACGTCGGCCCAACGCCAGTTGTCGATGAAGACCTTCATCGCAGCGTACGTTTCGATGCGCGACTTCGGATCGACCTTCTCCTCCGCGCGATACGCCGCTGCCTCTTCGCCGAGAACCGAGCCTTCGGTGTACTGACCACGCACTGCGTCTTCGATCGGACGCAGCGCGCGCAGCACTTTCACCTTCTCGTCGCGCACCGCGTCCGCCTCGAATGCAACCGGCGGCTCCATCGCGATCAGCGAGACGAGTTGCAGCATGTGGTTCTGAATGATGTCGCGCGCGATGCCTGCGCTCTCGAAGTAACTGCCGCGCTTCTCCACGCCGATCGACTCCGCGACCGTGAACTGCACGTGGTCAATGTATTGACGATTCCAGAACGGCTCGAAGATCCCGTTCGCGAATCGCAGTACGAGCAGGTTCTGCACGGTCTCTTTGCCGAGGTAGTGATCGATGCGGAACACCTGACGTTCGCGGAATGCCGACACTGCGACGCGATTCAACTCGCGCGCAGTCGGCAGATCGCGGCCAAACGGCTTCTCGATGATCACCCGCGTGAACGGCCCGCCGCGTTCGGGATCCGTCACCAGTTCCTCAGCCGAGAGGTATTCCGCGATCGTGCTGAAGAACTGCGGAGGCACGGCGAGGTAATAAAGCCTGCGACCTGCAGTGCCGCGCATCTGATCGATTTCGTGCAGCCGGCGTTTCAATCGGTTGTACGCCTCGGGCTCGGTGAACTCGCCGCGCACGTAGAACAGGCCGCGCGCGAAGTTGTCCCAGATCGCATCTTCGACGGGCCGCGTGCGCGCGTGTTCGTCGCACGCGACGCGCATCGCTTTGCGGAACTCCTCGTCCGTCATCTCCGAGCGCGCGAACCCGACGATGGTCTGTCCGGTGGGCAGCAGCCCGTCGTGCGCGAGCGAGTACAAACCGGGGATGAGCTTGCGCTGCGTGAGATCGCCCGAGGCGCCGAAGATGACGAGGCAGGAAGGGTCTGGAACTCGCTCCTGCTCGAGTCCCTCGCGAAGCGGATTCACGTCCATGCCGCGATTCTATGCGTGTGCGGCGATGAACGCCGTGCGGCATTGAGCTGGCAGGCGAATGCTATGCTCCGTCTCGATATGACCTGGCAATACGTTCCGCGCGTCGCCGTCATCCGTGGCATCCGTACGCCGTTCGCAAAATCGGGCACGCACTACGCCCGCCTCACCGCGCTCGACCTCGGCAAGCTCGCCGTCGCCGAGCTCGTGCAACGCGCCGGAATCGACCCGAACGACGTGCAGGAGCTCGTGTTCGGCAACGTCATCCCGTCCGTCAAAGCGCCGAACATCGCGCGCGAAGTGATCCTCGGCACGGGACTCCCTCGCAAGATCCCCGGATACACCGTCGGCAAGGCGTGCGCATCCGCCAACCAGGCCATCACCTCGGCGTCGGACATGATCGCGCGCGGCTACGCTGACATCGTCATCGCGGGCGGCGCGGAGTCGCTGTCGGACGTGCCCATCCTCTTCTCGAAGAACTTCTCCGAAGCGCTCGTTGGCGCGAGCAAACAGAAAAGCCTCGGCGGAAAACTCGGCTCGTTCACGAAGATTCGCCCGAAAGACCTCGCACCGGACACGCCCGCGATCGCGGAGTCGACGACAGGCCTGACCATGGGCGAGTCCGCGGAGAAGATGGCGAAGGCCAACGGCATCACGCGCGAGGCGCAGGACAAATTCGCGGCGCAGAGCCACCATCGCGCGGCCGCGGCGACGGAGAGCGGTCGCTTCAAAGATGAAGTCATGACCGTCGTCGTCCCGCCGGGCTACGACAACGTCGTCGAAACCGACAACCTCGTGCGCGGCGATACGACGCTCGAAGCGCTCGCGAAACTCCGCCCCGTCTTCGACCGCAAATACGGCACCATCACCGCCGGCAACGCATCGCCACTTACCGACGGCGCCGCCGCCGTTCTCCTGATGAGCGAAGACAAAGCAAAAGCCCTCGGCATCAAGCCGATCGGATTCATCAAGAGCTACGCGTACGCGGCCACTGATCCCAACGACCAGCTCTTGCAAGGTCCGGTGTTCGCGCTCCCGACCGCGCTCGATCGCGCAAAGGTGAAGCTCGAAGACATTGGCGTCATCGAAATGCACGAAGCCTTCGCCGCGCAGGTCCTCTCGAATATCCAGTGGATCGGCTCGAAAAAAATCGCGCAGGAAAAGCTCAACCGCAGCGAGCCGATCGGCGACATCGACCCGGAAAAGATCAACCTCACCGGCGGCTCCATCGCCCTCGGCCACCCCTTCGGCGCCACCGGCGCCCGCATCGTCACGACGGTCTGCAACGAGCTCCAACGCACCGGCCAGCAGTACGGCCTCGTGACGGTCTGCGCCGCCGGCGGAATCGGCGTCGCGATGGTGCTGGAACGCGAGTAGCGACTACTCATCGTAGAAGCATTGCGCGTTCAAAACCTCCGAGGTAGCCTCGGTTGCGTTGGAGTTGTCGCGATGAATGTCGATGAATTGAAAGACGTGATGCTCGAAGGTTTCCGACGGATCGATTCGCGTTTCGATGACGTGGACCGGCGGGTTGATGACCTGAGAGTCGAATTGAAGAAAGACGTAAACCTCGCCCATGTTCGATTCGAGCGCATCATCGACCTGCTGAAGTACGTCAAGGACGGCGAGTCTCCCGAGCTCGTCCAGCGCGTGAGCGCTCTCGAGTTTCGCGTGAGCACGCTCGAGAAAAAGAAGCGCTGAGGAGCTTCCCATCCTGCTCGTTGTCCATGTGTCTTATGCCGAGGTAGCCTCGGTTCATGACGACGGACGAACGCATTGCCGCTCTTGAAGAACGCATCCAGCCGCTGCGCGATCGCATCGACAGCACGTTCGCGGAGCTTGACGATAAGCAGAGTTTTGCGCTCAGGGCAACAAGGGTCGTGGAGATCTACGCCTCGAAGGCGCGACACGTCGCCTCGGAAGCGCTCGCGGAGATGCGTCACATCGACGAGGAGCTGAAGAACCTCAAAGCGGGATCCAGTACGACAGCTTCACCAGGATCACGTCGTGGGACGGGGCGGTCGAGATCGCGCGCAGATCGCGGTTGATGCTCAGGTTGCCGATCGGGACGACGTCGGAGCGGTTCTCGTTCCACACCACGTACAGCGCCGAGCCTGGGCGGAACTCCCAGCGGACGACGGCGCTGCCGCGGACGCTGCGGAAGTTGAAGTTCGGGTCGGACACGGCGCCGGCGTACGGCGTGTAGTCGGCGGTTCTTGCGGCGACGAGCGAGTGGTAGTCGTGGTAGTCGCCTGACGCGATGAACGGCTGCATGTAGAGCTGGAACGACAGGCGCGAGTTGAGCGTCCAGTCGACGCGCGTCGCGAGCTCGAACGAGCGCTGGTCGAGATCGGCGAAGACATAGCGGCGACCGTATGTCTGCGTCGCAGACGTGTCGGTTTGCGCGAACAAATACTGCGTGTGATCGAACGAGCGTGAGTAGTACGGCGCGACGCTCAACAGCAGGTTCGTCGACGGGCGATAGTTCAACGTGACGCCACCGTTGCGGACGTACGAGTCGTCGTCGTTGCCTTCGAAGTGACCGTCGAAGGTGAAGTAGAACGGCTTGCGGTTGTCGCTGCCGAGGGAGACGTCGGACGACCAACTGGCACGGGTGCGGACGATTGGGCCGCCGCGCGTGAGGCGGTCGTTGAACGAGCCCGGCGAGACGAACAGCGCCGCGCGATACTCCCAGAAATTCTGTAAGGATCCGAATGCGTCGACGAACGCGCCGCGCTCGACCGTGTCGCCGTCGAAATTGCGATTGCTCCACACACCGATCCATGTGTTGCGCTCGCGGAAACGCTTTGTCGGCTCTTCGTTCACGTACTGCATGAGCGCGTGCGTCGAGATCATGTCCGTGCGCTGCATGAAGCCCGCGTCGTTCGTCTCGTAGCCCGGCGAGAACGCCTGCACCTGCACGTTCGGACGCCAGCGGCCGGTGTTCTTCGACAGCATCGCGCGGCCCGACCAGCCCGACAGCGACGTGCGCGTTGGATCGAACGTGATGTGCTCCGCGTCGGGACGTTGGTAATAGCGCGCCGACGATTGCTGCGTCAGCGCGATCGCCTCTTCGCTGCCGCTGACGCGCGACGTCGAGCCAACCCACTCGAACACCCACGAGTTCTGATTGAACTGCGTGTAGCCGTCGAAGCCCGCTGTCAGCGC
>DASVNL010000560.1:0-6487 GCA_036383875.1 Thermoanaerobaculia bacterium | reverse complement strand
GAGCAGGTCGAGCTTTGCGGCGACGACTCGTACTGGAAGATCACGGACAAAGATCTTCTCGAGTGCGAGGGCTACGAATAGTTCGCCTCACGTCGGGCACGCCTCATGGGCGTGCTCGACTCACTTCGCGGTGAACCGAGCAACGATCACGTCGAGCAGCCGGTCCGCGATCACGTGCTTCGGCGCCTTCGCGATGCGCGTCACCACGCCGTCGCGACCAATCACCATCACCTCGTTCTGATCCGAATCGAATCCGATCGACGCGTCGGCGACGTCGTTCGCGACGATGAGGTCCGCACCCTTGCGCTGCAGCTTCTCGCGCGCGTGCTCTTCGACCGAATCGGTCTCCGCGGCGAACGCGACGATGAACGGTCGCGGATCGAGCTTCGCGACGTCCGCGAGGATGTCCGGATTCTTGCGCAGCTCGATGGTCATCACATCCGAGTCGTCGCGCTTCTTGATCTTGCGATCCGCGACGTGCACCGGCGCGAAGTCCGCGACCGCCGCAGCTTTGATCACGATCTGATTCTGCGTCGCCGCGGCCATCACCGCCGCGTGCATCTCGCTCGCGGTGCGCACGCGCGTGATGTTCACGCCGGCCGGCGCAGTGCGCGCGGTCGGACCGGAGATCAACGTGACGTTTGCGCCGCGACGTTGCGCGGCTTCCGCGATCGCGTAGCCCATCTTGCCCGACGAGCGATTCGAGATGTAGCGCACCGGATCGATCGGCTCGCGCGTCGGCCCTGCGGTGACGAGAACGTTCTTCCCTTCGAGATCGCGACCCGCGAAGTGTGCGCGCACGAAGTCGACGAGCACCGGCACGTCGGGCATCTTCCCCGCGCCTTCCTCGCCGCACGCGAGCAATCCATCGACCGGCTCGATGATGCCGACACCGCGCGTGCGCAGCGTCTCGATATTCTGCTGCACGGTGGGATGCGCGAGCATGAACGTGTTCATCGCGGGCGCGACGAGTGTCGCAGTGCGATGCGCAAGCGCGTAGGTCGTGAGCGCGTCGTCCGCGATGCCGGCCGCGAGTTTCGCGATGACGTTCGCGGTCGCGGGGGCGATCAACAGGAGATCGGCCCAGCGCGCAAGCTCGATGTGATCGACGCCGCCGCGATCGGACTCACCCCACTGCTCGACGATCACGCCGTGATTCGACACGGCCGCGAGCGAGAGAGGTGAAACGAAGCGCGCCGCGTTCGGCGTGAGGATCACGCGAACGACGGCGCCTGCGTCCTGAAGACGGCGCACGAGCTCGGGCGCTTTGTACGCCGCGATCCCGCCCGAAACGCCGAGGACGATCTTCATGATGCGTGGTTGCGCGCGCGAGTGGCGCGCGTGAACTTACTCCCCGTTCTCGAGCGAGGTCGTTTCTTCGGCGGGCGGCGTGAGCTGCCACTTGACGACGTTACGCTCGATCTCTTCCATGGCGATGCGCGTCGGCTTCGCGTGACGCGGCTTGGTCTTCGGCTGCGCACCCTGGATCAACTGCTCCGCGCGCTTGGACACCAGCAGCACGTAGCGGAACTTGGAGTCAACTCCTTCCGGCAGTCCTTCCATTGCGGTCCTCCTCTTTGAAGCGCTCGGCCATCTCTGCGATGGCTTCGAGTGCCGTCTTGGTCTGTAGTTTCTTCGCGATGATCGCAGCCTTGAGACATTCGGCCGCGACGTCGAGTTGATCGTTGATGATGATGTAGTGGTAAAAGTCTTTCCCTTCGTTGATCTCATCGATCGCTTTGCGGAGCCGCAAGTCGATCTCGTCGTCGGTGTTCAGACTGCGAGCCCTGAGACGACGCTCGAGCGCGTCGAGAGACGGAGGAAAGATGAAGACGCTCAGCGAGCGAGGCCGCAGGTCGGGATCGGCTGCGATCTGTTTTGCTCCCTGATAATCGATGTCAAGGATCACATCCTGGCCGTCGCGAAGTCTTCCCAGAACCTCGGCCTTGGACGTTCCGTACCGATTGGCGTGAACGTGGGCCCATTCGAGAAATTCCCCGGCCTCGACCATCACCTCGAAGTCCTCGGCGCTCACGAAGTGATAGCTCACACCCGGGATCTCGCCCGTGCGCGGACGGCGCGTCGTGTGGGAGACCGAGAAGTACAGCTCGATGCCGACCGGCGCGAGCTGATTGCGGACGCGATCGATGAGCGTCGTTTTTCCCGCGCCGGACGGGCCGGAGACGATGAACAGCGTCCCGTCCGAGTGGAAGTTACTCGACATTCTGAACTTGCTCCCGAATCCGCTCCACCTCGGTTTTCAATTCTACGACAAGGGTTCGGATCGCAGCCGAGCGCGACTTCGAGCCCATCGTGTTGATCTCGCGAATCATTTCCTGCGAGAGGAAGTCGAGCTTCTTGCCCGCCGCTTCTTTCCCGGCGATGGCCTTCTCGATCTGCTCGATGTGATGCGTCAGCCGCGTCAGCTCCTCGGCGATGTCACCCTTCTCGACCATGATCACGACTTCCTGCGCGATGCGATCCTGCGACACATCGGTGCCCGCCGCCGCCGCGATCTCCTGCACGCGCTGCTGATACGACGCGAGCAGCTCGGCGCGCACTTCGTCGCGATGCGCAGCGACGGCGTCGCGCGAGTCGCGCATCAGTTTCAGTCGCGCGCTGATGTCGTTGCGCAGCATCTCCCCTTCGCGCTCGCGCATTGCCTTCATCTGCACGAACGCCTCGCGCACGATGGCGGTCAACGCTTCGCGCTCTTCGTCGACGATCTCCGCGTCGATGGTCTCGACCTGCAGAAAGTCGGGGACGCGCATGAGATCGCTGCCGGTGAGCGTCGCGCCTAAGCCGAGCTCTTCGGCGATGGAGCGCAGTTGCGGGATCACGGTGTTCGCGATCTGCGTGTTGATCCGCACGTTGTAGTCGGGCTGTTGCGTGCGCTGGATGCGAATCGAGAGATCGACTTTCCCGCGCGAGAAAAACTCGGACGCGAGCGCGCGCAACGGCGCTTCGAGATCCCACATGTATTCGGGCAAACGCACCGATGCTTCGAGGAATCGATGATTGACGCTCTTCGTCGTGACGGTTGCGAAGTACCGCGGAGAAAGAGCGCCGGAGGCGCGGCCGAAGCCGGTCATGGAAGTGATCATTCGTTTAGCGATGAGAGATGAGCGATGAGAGATGAACCGGGTCCCGATTCATCTCTCATCTCTCATCGTTCATCTCTCGCTCCTATCAGTTTCTCTGCTTCATCACTCAACGCGTTCAACGCACGCTCGACCTTCTCCCGCCACTCTTCGACGTCGCCGTCACGCGGCACGACGATCGGCTCGCCGTAGAGGAAGAGCGCTTTCGTGAACGGATACGGGACGACCATCCGGTCCCAGGAGCGCAGCAGCTTTTTTTTTTAGCCGCGAATGCGATCGGCACGATCGGGAGGCCACTCAGTTGTGCTGCATAGACGAGGCCCTCTTTCGCGACGCGCGCCGGACCTTTCGGGCCATCGGGCGTGAAGACGATGTTCTTCCCCGCTTTCGCCTCACGCACGAGCTCGCGCAATGCGGTGGCGCCGCCGCGCGTCGATGAGCCGCGCGCGGTGCCGACGCCGTACCAGTCGAACACGCGCGCGATGTACTCGCCGTCTTTCGACCGCGAGGTCATCACCGAGATCGGCTTCCTGTACTTCGAATGCAGCATCAGCAGCAGATGCGCATGCCAGAACGCGAGGATGTACTGCGGCGTGTTGGCGATGTTCTCGACACGCACGTGCCGCACGCGCAGCGTCGCGTGGAAGGTGCGGATGAAGAGACTGGCGAGGAAGGAGACGAGCTTCACGGTTTACGAGCGCGCAGTGTATCAGCGCGCGCATGGCAAGATATGCCTGTGAACGCTTCAGAACGCGAACTGCGCATCAACCTCGCCGCCTGTTATCGCCTCGTCTCGCTGTTCCACTGGGACGATCTGATCTTCACGCACATCTCGGCGCGCGTGCCCGGCCCGGAGCATCACTTCCTCATCAACCCGTACGGCATGCTGTTCGACGAGATCACCGCGTCGAGCCTCGTGAAGATCGACCTCGACGGGAAGAAGGTCGAGGACAGTCCGTACGACGTGAATCCGGCGGGCTTCGTGATTCACAGCGCGATTCACGCGGCGCGCGAAGACGCGCAATGCGTGCTGCACATTCACAGCCTCAACGGTGTCGCGGTTTCCGCGCAGAAGGACGGCGTCCTTCCGCTCTCCCAGCAATCGATCTTCGTCCTCGCCTCCCTCGGCTATCACAACTACGAAGGCGTCGCATTGAACGACGACGAGAAGCCGCGCCTCGTGAATGATCTCGGCACGAACAACTTCCTCATGCTCCGCAACCACGGACTCCTCACCGTCGCCGACTCGATCCCCGACGCGTTCCTCTTCATGTACCTCTTCGAAGCCGCGTGCACGATCCAACTGCGCGCGCAAGCCGGCGGCAACGATCTCGTGCGCATCGACCCGCGCATCATCGCGGGAGCACAAGCGCAGGCGAAGCAAGTCACGCGCGGTGCAGGCGGAGCGCTCGCTTGGCCAGCGCTGCTGCGCAAACTCGATCGCGTGAATCCGGGATATCGCGACTAGGCCGGCACTTCGTCGTCGACGAATTGCAAGTCGTACAGCTTGCGGTACACGCCGCGATGCTCGAGCAGTTCCTCGTGCGTGCCTGTCTCGACGATGCGGCCTTTGTCCAGCACGACGATTTTGTGCGCGCTGCGGATCGTCGAGAGGCGATGCGCGATGACGAGCGTCGTGCGGCCGCGCATCAGGTTGTTGAGCGCTTGTTGCACGAGACGTTCGGACTCCGTGTCGAGCGCGGACGTCGCTTCGTCGAGCACGAGGATCGGCGGGTCTTTGAACAACGCGCGTGCGATCGCGATGCGCTGGCGCTGGCCGCCGGAGAGCAACACGCCGCTCTCACCGATCTCGGTGTCGTAGCCCTTCGGCAGATTCGTGATGAACTCGTGCGCGTTTGCGGCTTGCGCCGCTTCGATCACGCGTTGCTCGTCGACGTCAGAGCGGCCGTACGCGATGTTGTTGCGCACTGTGTCATTGAACAGAATCACTTCCTGCGTCACGAAACCCATCAGGCCACGCAGTGAGTTCAGCGTCGTGTCGCGGATGTCCGTGCCGTCGACGGTGATGCGACCGGTGCTGACGTCGTAGAAGCGCGGCAGGAGATTGACGAACGTCGACTTCCCTGCCCCGCTGCCGCCGACCAGCGCGACGATCTCGCCCGGCGCGACGATGAGGTCGACGCTGCGCAACACCGGCTCGTTGCCGTACGTGAACGTCACGTTCTCGTAGCGCACGCCGCTGCCGACGCTCGCGAGCTTCTTCGCGTCCGGCTTCTCCGTGACTTCGTTCGGCACGTCGAGCATCGAGAACACGCGCTCCGCCGCGGACAGCGCGGTGTTCAGCGAGAGATTCACTTTGTTGAGTTTCTTGATCGGCGCGTACATCAGCGCGAGCGCCGTCAGGAAGCTCGCGAACTCGCCGCCCGTCAGTGTCCCCGCCGCGATGCGCGACTGCGCGTAGCCGAACAACAGCACCATGCAGACGCCCGCAAGCAGTTCCATCACCGGCGAGGTCATGGCCTGCACGCGCTGCGCGCTGAGCGTCCAGCGGAGATGCTTCGACGTCGCCTCGCGGAACCGTCCGACTTCGAACGGCTCCATCGTGAACGCCTTCACGATGCGCACGCCGCGAATCGTTTCTTCGAGAATCGTCGCGATCTCCGCCATGCGCTCCTGCGAGCGATGCGTCGTCTTGCGCAGCCGTTTGCCGAACTGCACGACCGGCGCGACGATGAGCGGCGCTCCGATGAAGCTCACGAGTGCCAGCGTCGGATTTTTGATGAACACGTAGAGAATCAGTCCGACCAGCGTGACCGACTCCTGCAGCAGGTCGCCCATGCGCGTCGACACCGCGGCCTGAATCGCATCGGCGTCGGAGACGACGCGACTCACCATCTCGCCGGTGGACCGCTCGGAAAAGAAGCGATGGCTCTGATGGATCATCCGCTCGTACAGCTCGTTGCGGAGATCGCGGACCGTCGAGAGTCCGACTTTCTGAAATGAATACTCGGAGAGAAACGACGTGATCGCGCGCGTGACGAACACGAGCAAGAGCACGGTCAGCACGCGCTGCCAGCGCAGCTTCGGATCGTCGTTCCACCAATGCGCGAAGCGATCCTTCGCGCGTGCGATCGGGCCGAAGTGCTCGTGCAGAATGCGATCGGCCTTCGACATCGTGTCGGCGACTTCGCTCTTCTGGACCACGCCGGGCGGCGTCAGCACGTCATCGACGATCGGCTGGACGAGCGCGGCCAGCACGGTCTGCGACAACGCGAAGACGACCATCGAGCCGAAAGCCACGAAGGCCCACGCTTTGTACGAACGGAGATAGCCGTAGAGCCGGCGGAGTGCTTTCAAACGCGGACCATCGTACTGATTTCTTCCGCCGCGCGTTTGGCCGCGCCCGGAGTGCCGAGCTTCGAGCG
>DASVNL010000559.1:0-9161 GCA_036383875.1 Thermoanaerobaculia bacterium | reverse complement strand
TCGACGATGGCGATCGACGACTCGCGCTCGTGCTGCAGGCGTCGCGCGGTGGCGGTGAACTCCGCGAGGCGCGCGGGATCAGGGCGGCGGCGCGTGCGATCGAACGGAACCAGGTTGTCGTGGTTGCGCATCAGTCGCGTCCCTTCTTCGCCGTCGAAGTCTTTTCCGACTGCGCCTTCCCCTTCTCGGAGTAGAGCCGCTCGGCGCGGCGGAGGCATTTGCCGATGAGTTTCTGCGCGTACTTCGTTTTCACGCCGAGGCGATTCGCGACTTCGGCGACGGTGCAGCCTTCGAAGTAGCGCATGTGCAGGATCTCGCGATAGCGCGGCGGCAGACACTCGAGTGCCTCGCGTGCGGCGAGTTGATCGGGGAGGCTGTCGAGGATGCGCGCGGATGCAGGATCGGGACGATCGAGGTCCGGCACCTCGACGTCGAGCACGTACGTCTTTCCGATCTGCCGCCAGTAGTAGCGGCTCGCGTAGCAGATCGCGCCGATGAGCCACGCGCGCAGATCGTCGATCAGATGATGCTTCCGCAGGTACGTGATGAGCACGTCATGCGCGAGCGCTTCGGCGTCCGGATCGGGCACGTTGAACTTGAAGTTCGCGACGCGCACGAGCATGTCGAAGTACTGCTCGTAGACCGCCTCGAATTGCTCGTGATCGAACGGCGCAGCCGGAAGCAAAGTCGTCGTCATGGTTGTGATTTTTTCTTCACGTTACCACGCTATGGAGGTAGGTAAACATGGATTTCCGCACACTCCGTTGATGAGGGGGTGTGTTTGACACCGATACGAGTCAAAACCAGCAGAATCAGGAACTTATACGTGCGAGTGGTGCTCGCGCCGCGGTGCCGGAAGAGGATTGCGACGCGTCGCGTGTCGCGAAATCCGCTGCCCGAAGTCGCCGTCGGAGACGTGTTGCGCGTGCATGGGAAAAAGGTGCTCGTGCGCAAGGTGACGACGTGCGTCACGCGACGCGAGAACGTCGTCGAGCACATGACGATCGTCGCGACGCGCGCGATCAAACGGAAGCAGAAGAAACGCATCGCGCGAAACGTCGTGCGCATGCCCGCGGGCGATCACTCCGTCGTCGGACAATTCATTCGTTATCACGTCCTCGTGCGCGTGTACGACGGCGATCCCGACGCGTGGCTCGCGCAGTTGCGCGAACGGAGCGGCGAGGCGGAGATCGGCGGCGACATCCGCTTCGTCCACTGGATTCGCTCACGGCTGCGACAGGATCCGACGCTGCTCGCGTCGATCCGGCGCATGGTCGACGCCACGCCGTTCTGGCGCGCGGCGGCGCTCCGTTGATATACGTGCGCGCCACATGACAGCGGGCGACATTCACGAATCGACTTTGACCATCAATCCGCGCGAGTCGGGCTTTCAACGGCTCGACCTCGCGCGTCTCTTCGGCAACGACCACGCGGTGATCCTCGAGATCGGCTCGGGCAAGGGACGCTTTCTCATCGCGACTGCGACCGAGCGGCCGGACCTCAACATCATCGGCATCGAGAAATCGCTGCACTACCACCGCCTCATTCGCAGTCGCGTGGAGAAGCGGCATCTCACGAACATCCGGCTCATCAATCACGATGCGTTTCTCGTGATGCGCGACATGATCCCGGACGCGTCGCTCGCGGAGATTCACATCTACTTTCCGGATCCGTGGCCGCGCAAGAAGGAACAGAAGCGGCGGATCATTCGCGCCGAGGTGTTGAACGAGATCCGGCGGGTGCTCGTCGATGGCGGGAGCGCGATCTACGTCACCGATCACGAGGACTACTACGAAGTCGCGGCGCCGCTGATCGAGGAGCACTTTCGCGCGGAGCGGCGCATCCCCGGACCGGACGATCCGCCGCGCACGAACTACGAGGCGAAGTACCGGGCTGAGGGGCGGCCGATCTATGAAGTGCGGTTCTGGAAGTAACACGTACAATCGCACGTAGATGCGCATCCTCGGGATCGACCCTGGCTCCGTGACCACCGGCTTCGGAGTCATCGAATACGAACGGGGGAAGCTGGCGCTCGTCGAGCAGGGCGCGATTCACACGCCGCGCGGCGCGGAGCTCCCCGAGCGACTCGGCATCATTCACGAGAAACTCGCGGAGATCCTCGCGCGCACGCGGCCTGAATCCGCGGCGATCGAAACGCCATTCGCGGGGAAGAACGTCAACAGCCTGATTCAGCTCGCGCATGCGCGCGGCGTGATCCTGCTTGCAGTGCGCGCGGCGTCCGTCGCGGTCTTCGAGTACTCTCCGCGATCGGTGAAGAGCGCGGTCGTCGGATACGGTGGCGCGGAGAAAGAACAGGTCGCGAAGATGGTGCGGATGCTGTTGCCGGGATGCGCGTCATTGAAGATGACTGCCGACGCCTCCGACGCGCTGGCCATCGCGATCTGTCACGCCCACACGGCCGGCACGGCCGCGCGTCTGAAGATACGAGCATGAGCTCCTCGCTCCCCGAAGAAGAAACGCTCGAGTGCGAGGCCCAGGCCTCGGCGCGAGCCGAACGTGTCACGCAGCCGCGGCCGCGCGGCGCGATTGCGCGCACGTTCAGCGCGTTGCAATATCGCGACTTCCGACTGGTGTGGCTCGGCGCGTTCACGTCGACGACGGGCACGTGGATGCAGACCGTCGCGCAGGGCTGGGTCGTGTTGAACATGACCAACTCCGCGTTTCTCCTCGGCGTCGACGGATTCCTCGCGACCGGTCCGATGCTGATCTTCTCGCTCTTCGGCGGCGTCGTTGCGGATCGCGTCGAGCGTCGCAAGATCATGCTGCTCTCGCAGTACCTGCAGATGACCTTCGCGCTGATCCTCGCGGCGCTGATCTTCGCGGGCAACGTGAAGGTGTGGCACATCTTCCTGCTGTCGTTTCTCACCGGCAGCGCGCAATCGTTCAGCGGACCCGCGTACATCTCGCTGCTGCCTCTTCTCGTGAAGCGCGAGGACATGCCGAACGCGATCGCGATGAACTCGATGCAGTTCAACCTCGCGCGCGTGATCGGACCGATCCTCGCGGGACTCGCGCTCGCGGCGTTCGGCGCGGCGATCTGTTTCGCGATCAACGGCGTCTCGTTTCTCGCGGTCATCGTCGCGTTGCTGCTCATCCGGTCGCCGGACGTCAAGACGACGGAGGCGAAGAAGGGCGGACTGCTGGATGAGATGAAGGATGGATTCCGCTTCGTCGCGGGGCGGCGCACGCTGCTGCTGCTCACGTTCCTCGCGTTCGCCGGCACGTTCCTCGGCATGCCGATCATCACCTTCCTGCCCGTCGTCGCGAAGTCGATCTTCGGACTCGGCGCGTCGGGTTACGCGTCGATGATGACGACGTACGGACTCGGCTCGGTCACCGGCGCGCTCATCGTCGCGGCGACCGCGCACGCAGCGCGAAAGGGGAGAGTCGCGCTGATGCTGCAGCTCGCGTTCGCGTGTCTGCTCGTCGCATTCGCGGTCTCGCGTTCGTTGCCGCTGTCGCTGGTGATTGCGTTTTTCTCGGGCGCCTGCATCGTCGGCGTGATCTCGCTCTACAGCTCCCTGGTGCAGCTCACGACGAGCGACGAGATGCGCGGCCGCGTGATGTCGATCTTCATGCTCGCGTTCCGCGGCGGCATGCCGCTCGGAAATCTGATTGCAGGCTACGTCGCGCAACGCTGGTCGATCTCCATCGCCCTCGGCGTGAACGGCGCGGTGCTCGCCGTCGTCGCGCTGTTCTTCATCCTGCGCGGCACGAAACTCGACGAAGCCGACGTCGCGCGCATGACTGCCTGAATCCGATTCGCGAGATCGGGCGTATCTTCTGTCGATGAAGAAACTCCTCGCGCTGTCTCTGTGGCTGCTCGTGTGCTCGCAGGCGTTCGCGGCAACGCCGTCGATTCAGACCGGCGGCGTCCGGATGATTCCGATCACGACGCCGAAAGGGACGTTCAACGTCTGGACGAAGAAGACCGGCAGCAATCCGACGATCAAAGTGCTGTTGCTGCACGGCGGTCCGGGCGTGACGCACGAGTATCTCGAGGTCTTCGACAGCTTCTTCCCGAACGAGCGCATCGAGTATTACTACTACGATCAACTCGGCTCGTATTACAGCGATCAGCCGAATGATCCGGAGCTCTGGGAACTGCCGCGCTTCGTCGAAGAAGTCGAGCAGGTGCGCAAGGCGCTGGGCCTCGATCGGAAGAACTTCTATCTCTTCGGACAATCGTGGGGCGGCCTGCTCGCGATGGAGTACGCGCTCAAGTACGGCGACAACCTGAAGGGTCTGATCATCTCGAACATGATGGCGAGCATCCCCGCGTACAACGCGTACGCGAAGAAGACGCTCATGCCGGCGATGAATCAGGACGCGCTGCACGAGATCGAGCGGCTGGAAGCGACGAACGACACGCAGAACCCGCGCTACATGGAGCTGCTGATGCAGCATCACTACGTGAATCACATCCTGCGTCTCGAACCGCAGGACTGGCCCGATCCGGTGAATCGCGCGTTCAAGCACCTCAACCCGAACGTCTACGTGCCGATGCAGGGTCCGAGTGAGCTCGGCGCGAGCGGGAAGCTCGTCGAGTGGGATCGCACCGCCGACTTGAAGAACATCAAAGTGCCGACGCTGGTGATCGGCGCGAAGTACGACACGATGGATCCGGGGCACATGGAGTGGATGGCGAAAGCCATCCCGCACGCGCGCTACCTGAATTGTCCGAACGGCAGCCACATGGCGATGTACGACGATCAGGCCACGTACTTTCGCGGCCTGATCGCGTTCATCCGCGACGTCGACGCGAAGAAGTTCTAGTCGTCGCGACCGTTGCCGATGATCGTGTACGCGTCGCCGGTGTCGTTGCGCACGATCGAAGCGTACGCGTAGAGCGCGTTGTTCGACGACCGCACGCGCAGCGTCATGCCTTCATCGGCGGGCTGACCCACGTACGTGAAGATGTCGTTGATGAGCAGGACTTGCCACGGGTCGATGCCGAGGGAGACGGAGCCGTGGCTTTCGCCGTGCTTGTCGTACCAGGTGAGAGAGAACAGCGCGCGCGTGTTCGACGGATTCGCGATGCCGACGTTCGTGCGATTGCCGTTGATGCCGGTGAGGCCGTGCAGAAACGATGTTTTGGAGAGACTCTCCGGCGGCAGTCCGTGGATCACCTGGCCGAACTCGCCGGCCGAATTGCCGGTGTTGTAGATCCGCGCGTTCGCCGCGATCTCGACCGACTCGTTGACCGCGCCGAGCCAGATCGTGCCCGCGCGTTGCGTGAGTCCGAACGTGTTGAGCACGACGTCGGGCATCGTCACGGTCTGGAGCGGCTCGAGCGTGAAGCGATGTTGAATCCCTTCGCCGCTCGGGTACGGGAAGAAGAACATCGAGACTTCCGTCGGCGTGTTCTGGTCGCGACTGGAGACGACGAGATCCGTGCGCCACTGCGTGTTGTTCGCGCCTGCGACGCGCGACACGACGGGCAGGAAGATCTCGTTGCCGGAGAAGTCATACGCGGAGGCGGAAAAGGCGGTGAGCAGCGCGAGTGCGGCGACGACGTTTCGCATCGGCAGGCGAGAAGCACGGGCTCGCTCTGTTTTATGCCGGAATCGTTGTTACAGAACCTTGCCAGCCACTCCACACGCGATGCGGTCACAACTTGTATAGAATCCCGCCCCGCGCGGCGTGCGATGTGCAACGACCGCGCGTGTTGACAATGGCAAAAGCGAAGAAAGAAAGCACTTCCGCGGTCGCCGATCCGGCCTGCGCACCGGAATGGACCGACCTGCTGCGGCAGATGATCTTCATCCGCCGCTTCGAAGAGGCGACCGAGCGCGAGTTCCGCAAGGGCAAGATCGGTGGTTACCTCCACGTTTACATCGGCCAGGAGGCCGTGGCCTCCGGCATCATCGGATCGCTCGGCAAAGGCGACCTTGTGTATTGCGGCTATCGCGATCACGCACAAGCTCTCGCCCTCGGCTCCGACCCCGGCCGCGTGATGGCCGAGCTGCTCGGCAAAGGCACCGGCATCTCGAAAGGCAAGGGCGGCTCGATGCATCTCTTCGATGCCGAGCATGGCCTGTACGGCGGCTACGGCATCGTCGGCGGACATCTCACCCTCGCCGCAGGATCCGCATACGCGCTGCGCTATCGCGGCACGGACAACGTCGTGGTCTGCTACTTCGGCGACGGCGCGATGAACATCGGCTCGTTCCACGAGGCGATGAACATGGCCGGGCTGTGGGGACATCAGGGCATGTGTCCGATCATCTTCGTGATCGAGAACAACGGCTACGCGATGGGCACCGCGCTCGACCGTCACTCCGCGCTCACCGATCTCTCCGCACGCGTCGAGGCGTATGCGATCCCGACGGAGAAGGTCGACGGGCAGGACGTGTTCGCGGTCAAAGAGTTGATGGATCGCGTCGTCGCGCAGGTGCGCGAGACGGGCAAGCCGTTCTGCATCGAAGCGCAGACGTACCGCTTCTCCGGACACGGCGCGGCGGACATCCTGCAGCCGTACCGCCCGAAGGAAGAAGTCGAGAAGCAGAAGCAGCGCGATCCGATCATGCTGCTGCGCAATCGTCTGACCGAAGCCTGCGGACTCTCTGACGAAGACGTGAAGGCGATGGACGACTGGGCGAACGAAGAAGTCGCGAAAGCGCTGAAGTTCGCCGAGGAGAGTCCGGCGCCGGATCCGTCGGAGCTGTTTACCGACGTCGTCGCGGAACACGGCCCGCGCCCTGTCGCAGAGAGCGAGCGAGAGTAACGATGGCTGAACTGAGTTACCGCGACGCGATTCGCGCCGCGATGCGCGTAAAGAGCGAGATGCTCTTCAGAGAACACGAACGATGGCTGAACTGAGTTACCGCGACGCAATCCGCGCGGCGATGATGGAAGAGATGGATCGCGACCCGAACGTCCTCATCATGGGCGAGGACATCGGCGTCTACGAAGGCACGTTCCGCATTACCGCGGGAATGCTCAAGAAATACGGCGGAAAGCGCGTCATCGACACGCCGATCGCCGAAGCCGGAATGGTCGGCACCGCAGTCGGCATGGCCATGCTCGGCCTTCGCCCGATCGTCGAGATGATGACCATGAACTTCTCGATCGTCGCGGCCGACCAGATCGTGAATCACGCGGCGAAAGTTCGTTACTTCTCCGGCGGTCAGGTCGACGTCCCGGTCGTGATTCGCGGACCGCATGGCGTCGGTGTGCAGTTGTCCGCGCAGCACTCGCAGTCATTCGAGTCGTTCTACGGACACTTCCCTGGCCTGCATGTCGTCGCGCCCGGAACTCCCGCGGACGCGAAGGGCATGCTCAAGACCGCGATTCGCGGAAAAGATCCGGTCGTGTTCCTCGAGAGCGCGGCGTTGTACGGCATGAAGGGCGAAGTCCCGGATGATCCCGACTTCACCGTGCCGTTCGGAAAGTCGCGCGTTGCGCGCGAAGGCAAAGACGTCACGATCGTGTCGTACGGCCGGATGATGCAGCTCTCGCTGATCGTCGCGGACAAGTTGTCGAAAGACGAAGGCGTCGAGTGCGAAGTCATCGACCTCCGCTCGATTCGTCCGCTCGATCTCGATCCCGTGTACGCGTCGGTGCAGAAGACGCATCGCGCGGTCGTGGTGCAGGAGCAGTGGAAGCCGTTCGGCGCGGCCGCGGAGATCTCCGCGAGCATCACCGAGACGATGTTCGACGAGCTCGACGCGCCGGTTGCACGCGTGACGGGCGAGGACGTGCCGGCGCCGTACGCGCGCAATCTCGAGCTGCTCGCGACGCCGCACGAAGAGCACATTGCACGTGCCGTGAAGAGGGTGATGTACACCAATGGCTGAACTCATCATGCCCAAGATGGGCGATGCGATGACCGAGGGGAAAGTCGTCCGCTGGTACAAACAGCCGGGCGATGCGGTGAAGAAGGGCGAGGCGGTCGCGGAGATCGAGACCGACAAGGTCAACCTCGACCTCGAAGCCGAAAGCGACGGAACGCTCGGCGCCCACGCGGCGAAGGAAGGCGACATGGTGCCGGTTGGCGGCCTGCTCGCGAACATCCTCGCGCCGGGTGAAGAAGACGCCGCGCCGTCGCGCCGCGCCACCGACAAGAAAGACAGCGTCAAACACACGACCGGCGAGTATCACGAAGCCATCGAGCAGAAGGGACCGCGCCGCGATCGCAGCGCTTCTCCCGAAACTGCCGCCGCGCCGGAAGCTGCAGCCGAATCGACGGAAGCCGGCGGACGTCGCCGTTCGTCGCCGCTGGCGCGTCGCATCGCAGCGGACATGGGCGTGAGCCTCGACAGCGTGCAGGGGAGCGGTCCGCACGGACGCATCGTAGCGGCCGACGTGAAAGGTGCGAAGCCCCCAGCAGCGACGGCACCGGCAGAGGCCGAGGCGCCGAAGTCCGCGCCGGTCGCGATGAAGGCGCCGACGACCAACGCGCCTGCGCTCGAGACGAAGATCATCCCGCTCTCCGCGATGCGTCGCACGATCGCGAAGAGACTCGCAGAGTCGACGGGACCGATCCCGCACTTTTATCTCACCGCCGACTACGACGTTACGAACCTCATCTCGACGCGCCAGCAGTTGCTCGACATCACTGGCGCGAAGCTGAGCCTCAACGACTTCATCATCCGCGCGGTCGCACTCGCGCTGCGCCACCATCCCAACGTCAACTCGAGCTGGGGCGATGACGCGATCACGCAGCACGGCGAAGTGCACGTCGGCGTCGCGGTCGCGACGCAGGACGGCTTGATCACGCCGGTGATTCGCAACGCCGACCAGAAGAGCGTCGTCGACATCGCCACGGAAGTGCGCCTGCTCGCGGACAAGGCGAAGAACCGCAAGCTCAAGCCCGACGAATACCAGCACAGCACCTTCACGATCTCCAACCTCGGCGCATGGGGCATCGAAGAATTCACCGCGATCATCAACCCGCCGAACGCCGCGATCCTCGCGATCGGCACCGCCGAGCCGCGCGCGATCGTCGATGCGAACCGTCAGGTCATCGTGCGCGATCGGATGAAAGTCACGATGTCGTGCGATCACCGTCTCGTCGATGGCGCGATCGGCGCGGAGTTCCTGAAGACGCTTCGTCAGTACATCGAACAACCGCTGCGCCTCGTCGTGTAACTCAACAATATTGTCAAGCTCGCCACGTTCCCTCTTGACGGACGGGC
>DASVNL010000558.1:0-1589 GCA_036383875.1 Thermoanaerobaculia bacterium | reverse complement strand
GCAGTTGACGTATCACGTCCTGCTCGAAAAGCGCGGCTTCCTCGGCGGTGTGAAACGAGTCGTCATCGAAGCAGACGTCAATCACGAAGCCCCGCCGCCCGCCGGACAACCCGCGGCAGCGGCGCCAGTCGCTCCCGCGGTTTCCGAACCGCGCATGCCTCCGCGTGAGTCGCGCGGTGGACGCGGTGGTGGCGGAGGCCGGAGTGGTGGCGGTGGTGCGCGCGGCGGCGGACGCGGTGGAGATCGCGGAGGTCGCGGCGGTGGCAATCGCTCCGACTCGCGCGGCGGCGGCGGCGGAGGTCGCGGTCGCGGACGTGGTCGCGAACGGAGCGGCGGCGACGATCTGCGAGTCGGCGACTTCGAGACGTTCATCGTCGACGTGCCGGAGCAAGGTCCGGAGTCGGACCAGGCGAAGCTCGTGCGCGAGTGGTGCGAAGACGTGATCGTGTTGTCGCGTCTCGATCTCGTCGTGCGCACGACGGAGAACGACACGCAGATTCATCTCAAACTGTACGGCGCTGATGCGCGTCGCATGGTCGATCAGCACGGCGAACTGCTCGATGCGGTTCAGGTGCTGGCGAACAAGGCGCTCGTCGGTCGCAAGGTCGAGAAAGAGATCGAGCTCGATTGCGAGGAGTTCAAAGACCGCCGCATCGAAGACCTCGGGCAGCGCGCCCGTGAAGCCGCCGATCGCGTTCGCGCAAACGGCCGCGAAGAGCTGCTGCCGGCGATGACGCCGATCGAGCGTCGCATCGTGCATCTCGCGTTGCAGGAAGACGCCGAAGTGACGACCGAGTCGCGCGGCGAAGGTTTCTACAAACGCGTGGCGATCATCGTTCGCCCCGCGGGTGAATCCCAGCCGGAGGCGCAGACTGCGCCCGAGGCGTGAGCGCGATTGAAACGATTGTCGCCCCGGCAACTCCGCCGGGGCGCAGCGCTCTCGCCATCGTCCGGATCGACGGTCCGGACAGCAACTCCATCCTGACCGCGATCACGCAATCCGCCCTGCCGCAAGTCCGGATAGCCACCTTTACGCATATATATAAGGATACAGATCCGCTGGACGAGTGCATTGCCATTCGTTACGCGGCCCCGCATTCGTTCACGGGTAACGACCTCGTCGAGCTGACGCTGCACGGCAACCCGCTCATCGTCGAGCGAGTGATTGCGCGATGTGTGGAGTTGGGCGCGCGCATCGCGCAGCCGGGGGAGTTCACGGAGCGCGCAGTGCTGAACGGAAAGATCGACCTCGTGCAGGCCGAGTCGATCGCGGATCTGATCAACGCGCGGACGACGCTCCAGGCGAAGCTGTCGTTGTCGAACCTCGACGGAATGCTGAGTCGCAAGGCTGCCGCAGTCCGGCAGACGCTGCTCGAAGTCATCGCGCGGCTCGAAGCGGCGCTCGACTTTTCGGAGGAGGGCTACGAGTTCATCACGCACGATGAGGCGCGGTCGCGCGTCGCGGGTGCGCTCGAGCAACTCGAGCTGATGGCCGAGACCTACCGCCGCGGTCGCGCGACGACGACCGGCTTGTCCGCCGTGATCCTCGGCCGTCCGAACGCCGGCAAGTCGACGCTGCTGAACCGGCT
>DASVNL010000557.1:0-4297 GCA_036383875.1 Thermoanaerobaculia bacterium | reverse complement strand
CCGAAACCGGCGAGCGTTGCGAAGTCCATCGACTGGGAGTCGCTCGTCGGCATCAAGTTGTTCGGCTGGATCGCGGGGATCGCGCTCGTGCTCGCGGCGGTGTTCCTCTTCAAATACTCCGTCGATCACGGCTGGCTGCGTCCGGCCGTGCGCGCGACGTTCGGCTTCATCTTCGGCATCGGACTGCTCGTCGTGTGCGAGTTGCGCGTCGCGCGGAACTACAAGCTCACCGCGAACGCGATGCTCGGCGCCGGCATCGCGATTCTCTACGCGACGCTCTTCGCGTTGTATTCACGCTGGCATCTCTGGCCCGCGACGCCGGCGTTCTTCGGAATGCTGCTCGTCACCGCGGCGGCCGTCTATCTCTCCACGCGCCGCGACTCCGTCTTCATCGCGCTCCTCGGACTCCTCGGCGGCTTCGCGACACCCGCGCTGTTGTCGTCGGGCGAGAACCGTCCGATCGCGCTGTTCTCGTATCTGCTGTTGCTCAACGGCGGCATCTCGTGGATCGCGTTCCGCAAACGCTGGCCGCTCCTCACCGCGCTCAGCGTCGTGCTCACCGCGATCTATCAGTGGGCGTGGATTGCGAAGTTCCTGACCAGCGGACAACTCCCGCTCGCCGCCGCGATCTTCATCGTCTTCGGACTCGTCGCGGCGATCACGTTGTGGCAGCAGGGCGAAGGCGACTCGCGACAGAAGTTCTTCCGCTACATCGCAGCAGCCGGCGCGATCCTGCCGTTGCTCTTCGCGTTCTTCACCGCGATCGTTCCCGAGTACGGCGCGCGCTACAACGTGCTGTTCACATTCCTGCTGTTCCTCGCGGGCGGACTCGCCGCGATCTCGCTCTGGCGCGGCCCGCAATGGCTGCATTCGCTGGGCGCGCTGGCGTCGCTGCTCACGTTCTACGTCTGGCTCGCGGCGTCGTACACGCCGCAGTCGTGGCCATGGTCGCTCGTGTGGCTCGCAGCATTCGTGCTGCTCTACCTCGGCGTGCGTATCAAGCTCGACACCGTCGCCGTCTACGCCGCGCCGCTGTTGTTCATGACGTTCACCGTACTCGCGCTACGCGAGCCGACGCACTCGCGGACGCTCATCGGCGCGATGCTCGCGCTCGTCGTCGTGCTGACGGTGTTCGCGTCGCGCTGGCCGCGCCTGCAACTCGCGCCGATCGCGATTTCGCTTTCATCAATCGCCGTCCTCACGATGTCGAATGCGACATGGCCGGAGTTCGCCATCACCCAGGTCGCGTTGTTTGCGCTGCTCTTCGTGATCGCGTGGATCAATGAAGATCACTGGCTCACGCTCCCGGCGCTGCCGCTTTTCTTCGCGGTGATCATGGTCGCCGATCGATTCACGGACGCGCGTCAACTCACGATCGCCGCAGTGCTCTACGCGCTCTTCCTGATTTATCCCGCATCGCTCGGCGCTCGTCTGCGCAACTCCACGTTCCCGCACATCGCGACGACCATCTCGACGGTGATCTTCTTCTTCCTCGCGTACGAGCTGCGCAAGCCGCTCGGCTACGACGCATGGATGGGCGCGATCCCCGTCGCGCAGGCCGTGTTGCTGTTCGGCCTGATGATCCTCTTGCTGCGGCTCGATCCGATGCCGCTGCGACTCGGCATCGTCGCGAACACGATCCTCGCGCTGCTCACCGTCGCAGTTCCAATCCAGCTCGACGCGCACTGGATCGTCATCGGCTGGGCGATCGAAGCGACTGCTCTCGCCTGGCTCTACACGCGCGTGCGTCACACGTTGCTGCTGTTCTGGATCGGCGGCATTTCCATCGCCGTGCTGATCGGCTTCGTGTCCGACGCCCAGTTCGATCACTACCTGCCGACGTATCTCTTCTGCGCTGCGGCGATGTTCGTCATCGCCTATCTCGTGCAGAAACTGCGGCCGCTCGTCGTGAGTCTCGGCACGCTCGAGCTGTTCATGCTCGTCAACGTCGCGATCTCCGACTATTACAAACAGAAGATCGCGTCGTCGCTCGCGCGCGAGCTGACGTACACGTTCGCGTGGGCGCTCTTCGCGATCGCGATGCTCGTCGCGGGGATCCTCTTCCGCACGCGCGCAGGTCGCGTTGCCGCACTCGGGCTCCTCGTCGTGACGGTACTGAAGTGCTTCCTCCACGACCTCGGCTCGCTGGGCGGCCTCTATCGCGTCGCGTCGCTGTTCGGGCTGGCGGTGTCGCTGGTGCTCGTCGGACTCGTGCTTCAGAAGTTCGTGATCATGAAGCGCGATCCTGCGACTGCTTCTGAAAGCGAGCCCTCTCCGACCGGGACCACGTAGACGCGATCCGCATCGCCGACCACTTCGGCAACGCGCGCGTGAGCCAGAGATCCGCGAGCGCCAGCGCGTTCACGGCGCGAAGAATCGTCACGGATCCGGCGCGATCGAGGAACGGCACGCGCGCTTCCGGCCAGCGGAGAAACAGCCAGTCCACGCCGACGAGCAGCGTGAGCTGCGCGGCGTCTTTCCACATCGCACGGCGTCGCGCCTTGCGAATCGCCTCGTGCGCGTCACACGCGACGCGCGGCGGACAGGAGTCGGCAATGACACCCGGAAGCAAATCTCTCGTCTGCATGTGGACTGTGCGACAAGGAAGTGCGAATAAGAATTTCAGCAAACTCATCCGCACTTCCTAAGTCGTTCAAAACTATCGATTTCTCAGTCGCACCGTTTGCGCGATCAGGTTCCCGCTGTCGTCCCGGAACGCCTCGAGGACGACCGTGTCGTTCACGCGCAACTGGTCGGCGGTCGTGTACGTGTTGCCCTTCGTGCGAACAACCAGGTCATTCGCGATCCAGACACGCAGCACGCGATTCGAATCGCGATCGCGCACCGACAGCGCCGAAGCGTCTTCGAGCGTCTCCGTCACGGTCCCGGTGATCGTCACGAGCGCGTACTGCACGTAATCCTCGACCGGCGGCTCGTCCGGATCAGCTGCGCCGAACCGCACGGTCGACGCGAGGAACAAGTCGCCGACGCGGTTGTAGCTCCCGCTCACTTCAACGCGATCGCCCACGCGCACATCGCTCGCGCGAATCGCATCGCCGCGCGCATCCTCGGCCTGTCCCATGTCGATGCGCACATTGGTGCGATTTTCTGCATCGACGTAGATGTAATCGAGTCCCGGCTCGACGCGCGTCACGCGTCCGGAGAGCGTGGTCACGAGTCCGCCCGTCGGCGGCGCGGTGCCGCCTTCCTGCACGGAGCGCGTGACTTCGATGCGCCGCGCGGTCACTTCGTCCGCCGAGGTGACGCGCGAGTCCGTCTCGACGCGAATGACGTCGCCGAGCTCGAGGTTCGACGTGCGATACGTCTCGCCGCGATACACGACCGGCGTCGTGCGATACGTACGCACGGTCATCATGCGGCGCTGGTTGGTCTGCACGACGATGCGTCCGTCTTCGAGATTGATCTGACGGATCGTTCCTTCGACGGTGCCCGCGTACTGCGCGGTCTGCGCAGTCGCGCGATCGTCCGTCTGCGTCGTCGCGCTCGTGGCCGGGTCGCGCGTCGAGCCGACGCCGGTGGTCCCGGCGACGACCGTACGTCCGAGGAGCGAGACGCGATCGGCTTTGACGATGCCTTCGGCGCGCTGCGAGCCGCTCACCGAGATGCGATCGCCGAGGCGGACGTTCGAGAGTCCGGCGGATCCGGTGAAGATCTCCGGCTTGTCGGCGATGACGCTGCCGAAGCCGTGATACGTCGTCGAGACCGAGTCGGTCTCGATGGTGATGCGCGACTTGCTGTCGTTGTCGGCTTCGATCTGCAGGCGCCCGCGCCCTTCATCGACGTCGATCACCGTCCCGACGAGGGGACTGTATTGCGCAAAAGAGGACACGGCACACAGCAGCAGCACAGCGCAAAGCGCTGAAATTCGGAGAGTTCGGGTCATGTGACCTCCTGTCGAAGCTGCGGTTCCGCAAACGCGGTGCCGCGCTCTACTCTCCTGAGACGATCCGGCCCGCGATAACGCTTCGCTGCACCGCGCGATCGTCGCCCATGAAGATCAGTCCGGCGAGCAGATCTTCGAGCGAGCTCGCGCGGCCGGTGCGCATCGCGAGGAGCGGCGTGGCCTTCATGTCGAGCACGAGGAAGTCGGCGGACTTGCCGGCTTCGAGGCTGCCGGTCTCCGCGTCGAGCGACAGCGCGCGCGCGCCGCCGAGGGTCGAGAGGTACCAGAGGTGGAACGGACTGAGGGCGACGCCCTGGACCTGCTGGACGTTGTACGCGTCGGCCATCGCATTGAAGAGTGACGGCGTGGTGCCCGCGCCGATATCGGTGCCGA
>DASVNL010000556.1:0-17428 GCA_036383875.1 Thermoanaerobaculia bacterium | reverse complement strand
TTCTTCGGGCAGTACGTGAAGAACACGCCCTCGCCGCGCGGCGCCGCGTCGTCCCAGTGATTGAGTCCGAGCTCGCGCTCGATCTGCAGCGCCATCTCGAATCGCGCGGCCGTGCCGGTCGGACGGCTCTCGTTGAGCCACTGCTCCGCGGTGCGATCGGAGTACAGCGTCACGCGATTTCCCTCGCGCCGCAACGCATGCGCCGCGATCAACCCGACGATTCCCGAACCGACGATGGCAATGGAGCGCATCGGACCTCCGGACGTACTGATGTACTTGCCACTGTACGCCCGGGTGGAGGGGTGTTTGGTGAACGAACGGCGGCGAATTCGTAGCGAGTTACACTCCGCCCGCGTGGTCCGCATCGCCCTCGAAGCATTCATCGCGCTCCTGCTCTTCGGATGCATCCCCGTCGTCGTGCGCTGGGTTCATGCGAATCCGTACACGATCGGCATCGTGCGACTGGCCATCGCCTCCGCGGGCATCGCGCTGATCATGGCGTTCCGCGGACAACTGCGCGCGGTCTCGAAGAAGGACGCCGGCCGGCTCGCGATCATCGGCCTGTTGTTCTTCGGTCACCTGCTGACGTTCTTCCTCGCGATCAAAGCGTCGTCCGCATCGGTCGCCGCAATCGGTCTCTCGACGTACGGCGTCGATCTCCTGATCCTCGGCGCGCTCGTCGGCGGACAACGCACTCGACTCTCCGACGTCATCGCGGTGCTCGCGGCCGCGACGGGCGCGATTCTCGTCGCGCCGTCGCTCGATCTGCGCGATCGCATCGTCGTCGGGATGCTGCTGTCGTGCGCATCCGCGCTGATGTACGCGAGCCTTCCGCTCCTCCATCAGCGCTGGTCGCACATCCCCACCAGCACGCGCGCCCTTGGCCAGTTCTTCTTCGCCTTCCTTGCCTTCTCCCTGTTTCTCGGCAAAGCGAACTGGGACCTCGGGACGCGCGACTGGGCGGCCCTGCTCTTTCTCGCCATCGGCGTGACGCTCATCGGCCACAGCCTCTGGATTCACGTCACCACGCGACTCACGCCGGCGATGACGAGCGTCATCTACTACGCGAACATCCCCATCGCGATCGCGCTGAGCGTGTGGCTCCTCGACGAGCCGCTGACGACACGCACGCTCATCGGCGCGACGCTCATCATCGGCGGCAGCGTCTTCGGCCTGCTCGCGCGCCGCAACGCACTCACCGCGTCCACGTGATGCCCACGGTCGTGCGCCGCGCGGACTGCGCATCGTCGTACGCAACGTCGAGACGCGCGCCGCCGAAGTGAATGCCCGCGCCGATCGTGTGATGGTCCATCGCACCGATCGGCTCGTACGCGCTGCCTTCGCTGAACGCGCTCTCGCGCCACAGACCAGCGCGCAGCGAGACCGGGACGCGGGTGAAGCGATACTCCGCGCCGAGGTGCACATCTGTGGCGTCGACGAAGCGATAGTCGACGAGTGACGGCCCAAAGCTCGTCGCCACGCCGGACTGCGAATAGTTCACCCGCACCGCCTGCGCCGACAGCGTGAACCGATCCACCGGCATCACGGTGATCGACGCGCGATAGGCACTGGGACGCTCTGCGCGAGCGCGCGCAGTGGCTTCGTACTCGGACGTGCACGTCGCGGTGGCTCGCTCGACGGCGCAGCGATCCTCGGTCCGGTCGAACGTCCCACCTCCGTTGTACGCCGCCGCAACGGCGACACGCGGCGAGATCCGCCACCGCACTCCGGCATTCGGGACCCACGCCTGTCCGGACGTGCGTCGCATGAACAGGTCCGTACGTCCTTCCAGGACGTTCGTGTACTGGTAGGCGACCAGGTCGTGTGACTCGTCGAGATCCTGCAATTCCACGCCTGCGCCGAACGACCACGCTCCACGCTCGAATGCTGCGGTCGCGCCGTAGCGGCGCTCGCGCCGGTCGAACGCGACGGCGTCGATGTCCAGGTAGTAGAAGCAACTGCTCGGATCGCAGAACAACGTGTACTGATCGCTGCCGGGCGCGGGCCGGACCTCGTTGTCGCGCAGGCGCGGTTCGTCGCGGTAATACGCGCCGAAGACGAAGTTGCGGACCGGCACGGCCACGGAGACGTGCGCCAGCGATTGCGCGTCGCGCCCGAGGTGGACTCGATTGATGGTGAGGTTGTCGGGTGCGAGCTCGTATCGCGAGACGTCGTAGCCGGATTGCACGCCGGAGAAGGCAAACGACAGCGTCTTCAGCGACGCCACGAGTGCGGGATTCGTTGCCAGATCCGAGGGATCGCTGGTGAGCGTGTCGCTCGTGCCGCCCATTGCGGCCGAGCGTGCGCTCATCGGTTGGTCGTGCGTTCGAACGGAAGTCATCTGCTCGAACGACTGTGCGGATGCGGAGAAAGTGATGAACAACAGCGTTGCCACTGCGCTTCGCATGTGGAACCTCCGTGTTTCTGTCTCGATCACGCTCCGGAGCGTCGCAAGGTCAGACGGAGGGTTCGTAGTATTGGTTTCGCACGAGTAGAAATCGTAACGAGCGTCAGCCCGTGTACGCCTCGTCCTGCTCGATGCGCGACAACACCCAGTCGAACGTTCCGCTCGTGAGCTTGCCGCCGCAGTACTCGCACACGCCCGTCGTGCCGACGGCGACGTTCGCGCCGCAATTCGGACAGGCCATCTTCCCCGCGCCTGCTTTGCGCGTGCGGATGAACGTCCAATACTCGCTCCACGCATTCAACACGTTCTTCGATCCGCCGACGACGGTTCCGTTCTCGTCGACCGTGTAGTCGCGGCCGCGCGCGTAGATGCGCACGGTGAGTGCTTCGTAGAACGCGTCGCTGTCGAACTTCACCGGCTCGATCGAATCGATCTGATAGTCGTCGACGACATTGCGCAACTTCTGCTTTCGATACGCATCGATCCAGTACCGATGCATCTGGAACAATCCCTCGGTCTCGAGCGGCCGCACACGTTCCCAATCGCGCGACGTCCACGCGTTCTGCAATTCGATCGCGACGCGGCGCACGTGTTCGAGAAATGCTTCGACATCGCCGGCTGCGGTCAGACGTTCGAGCAGTCGCGGTTGCAGAATCGTCGGAAGGTTCGTGCCGCGTTCGACGCCGCCACCCGTGAGCACGGGACCGCGCTCCTGGCGATCGAGCAGCGAGATCGCGCGGACGTACCACTGGAACGCGCCCGTCTCGATCTTCGCACCGCAGAACTCGCACGCGCCGTCTGTGCGAGTGCGCAGCGCGGCGCCGCAACGCGGACAGTGATCCGCCTTCGCCTTCTCCGGCGGCGGCGAGAGGATGTCGCGCTCACGCTCGAGGATCCACTGCTCGCGCACGTACCAAGTCATCGCGCCGCCGTTGGAGATTTCGGTGTAGTTGCTCTCGTACGTCACCTGCGCGATGACGACTTTCGCGTCGGCGGCGACGCGGGCGGCCGTCACGCTGAACGATCCGATGATGATGCCGTTCACCTCGCGCAGTCCTTTCGGATTGCGCGACTGCAACGCGCGACGCGCATCGGCGCTGAGATACGGCGCGTATTGATCGAGCGTGCCCGCACCGCGCGCCTGCTGTGCGCGTCCGTACAGCGAGTAGCAGAAGTCGTGAAACGTGACGTTCGAGAAATTCGGATCGAAGCGCCTCAGCTCATCGAGTTGAATCGACGGCGCACGCGCGACGACGGGCGCGTGTTCGGTCTCGAACGACAGCACGGTGTTGCGCTCGCGTCTGCGCAGCCAGCGCACGACGAACGTGATCACGATGATGTCGACCGGAATGCCGATCAGCGGATGCTCGATCGTCAGCCAGAAAAGAAATCGGATCGCGAGCCAGATCAGCTCACCGCTGCCGTCTCCACCACCGCCGCCGCCGCTCCCACTGCCACTACTGCTGCTGCCGCCACCGTACGAGTCGCCGCCGCCGACGCGCGCGAAGACGCTGAACGCCAGCACGAGCGTCAGGAGCAGAATCAGAACGCGTCGCGACGATCTCATTCGATGGTGAATCGCGGAACGCTGCACAGCTCGTCCACGTCTCCTTCGACGGACGGGAGATGACGCTCGAGGAGGGGCGTGAGCTCGAGCATCACGCGCACGAGCGTCGCCGGCGTGCCCGCATGCGCGCGCGCCTCCTCGATGATGCGATTCCACTCGAGCGACGGCACGGCCTGCAACACGCCGCGATCGGCCAGCACTTCGAGATGCCGCTCGAGCACCGAGAGAAACACGAGCACGCCCGACTCGCGCGCGGTGTTCGCGATCCCGCGATCGTGAAACGCCGACGCCGCGCACATCCGCGCCGCGCTCTCCCGCTCGCGCGGCGAGGTCATCCAGCGCCGGATCGCATCACTGCGTCGCGCGATCCACACGCCGAGGAACCAGACGATGACGACGTCGATCGCGACCCAGATCGCCGAGAAATGCCACGGCGAAAAAAGCAGCACGAGCAATGCGACGAATGCGAGCAGCGACGCGAATCGCGCATACGCATGCCCGTACGATCCCGCCCGTCCGCGGATCTCGACGACGACCTCTGCGCACGACTTGCGCTCCAGCTCGCGCACCGCATCAGTCAGCGCCGACGTGATCGCCGGGTCGAGTGCCTTCATCGCGAGGAGTGTAGCTCCCTCCGCCCGTGCCAACCGTAGCAAAACGCTCGTTCACGACACTCCATCGGCGACGATCGCCTCTGCGGTGGTCGGAATCTGATAACTTGAGATTATCGACATGGGACGAGCAATCACCTACTTCTTTTCAGCCGCCTTGGTTAGCGCAGCTGGATGCGTTTTCGGTGTGCTCGTCACCTACTTTGTGCAGGGCGAGCGGATGGCTCTCGCGTTGATGGAAGCGTGGGTGATCCGCTTCAACGGCATCCTTGTCGGCGCAGCGGGATTGGGACTGCTACTGTTTGTGTGGCAATCCGGAAAGTCGACGATCGCCACGCTGAACTCGTTGCTGGTGATCCCCGACGAACTGGTTGTCGAATTTGCGAGGCGCATGCATCGGATCACGTCGTTGAAATGGGCAGCGATGATCGTGATTCCTTTGTCCGTGATCGGAGGAATCGTGCTGTGGTACGCCAAATTTCCTCTCGCAGGATTCGCGCGACTCTACCTTACGGCATCGGTGATCTCGGTCTACGTGATCGCCTCTTCCATCCTGGCCTTCTACACATACACCATCCTGCTGTTTCGCTACGTTGAAGATCACTCGCTATACACGAAAGCCAAGCGCCCGCGATTTCAGCTGCGCTGTTCTTTCGGATCGATGGACCTGCAATCGATTGATAGCTTCTTTGTCGTCAGCGCGACGCTGGGGGTGCTCGCGATCTACCTTGGATTCCGAGGAACACTCACGGCGAACTTCGTCGGCACGACGGAACTCTTTCGGAAGCTCATGATTCTTCCGATTCTGCTCTACCTGCCAGCCACGCTCTGTTACAGCCTCTATCCGCGGTGGGTGTTGCGGCAGGTCTCTGAGTGCGACACTCTCCAATTGGTCGACGAGTTTGAAGAGCAGACCTCCTTGCATAAAGAGAAAGGGTTCAAGGCCAACCTGGCTTTGAGAGCCATGATTCTCGACGTCAAGGAAAAGATTCTCAACGACCGTCGCTCTGTTCCCCTGCTTAGCCTGAAAGATGCGCCGTCGCTGACGATGTCGATTGTAATCGTGCTTCAGTTCATCGCGCAGAAGGACACGGTCGTGTCCGAATTCTTTGACAAAGTCTTTAAGTGATCGGAACCACCCCGCGAACTAGGGCTTTAAGAAGCGTTTTACTCTTGGACTGGAATAATCGTGCCGCAAGAGATGCGAGCGAGCTCCAATGATCTGGAAGATCGCCAAATACCAATGCATTTACTACCGCGGTGTCATTGAGCCGGATAAGTTCTTCGATCACCTCCTTGAATTCGTCACTGCGCCATTGCAGGATGTTTCGAAACAGTGCGCGCTGAATTCGCTCATTAAATGGAGTCGTCGAATTCGGCGTCGGGGCGAGGTCCTTCGCAGATACAGCGTTGTGTTCGAGACAGTCGAAAAGGTGGGCCGCGATTGCCCGGTGGCCGAGCAACATCCGCGTTAAAGCGGTCGCACTCGCTGCCGGATTGATTTGCCCCGCTTCGCCAAAAAAGAATATACGATCAAGCGCACGCCGGCGCAGGTGTCCGACTGGAACGATTCCGCCGAGAAATCTTCTCTCACTCGATACCGGAGAATCGATATGTTTCGCATAAGGGCTCTTCGACACGATGAAGGAGAAATCCTCCTTGAGATCGCTCGTGCGGCCGAGGCGCTGAACCGGTACGATCAAAACGATATGTAATCGACTGTCAGCAGTCGGGAAAGCTTCGACGTACCCCGGGTGGCCGCTGAGCATCATGTTGTGCAGCCCGACCGGAACAAGTTCCTTTGTTTGAGGGAATGTCGCCCCGTAAAGAAGGTAGTAGCCTAGAACATCGACCACACCCTTGGCATGCACGATCGGTGAAGAATGTCCCATGCAGTCGACGATCAGACGGCAACGAATGGCGCGGTCATTGGCGAGCACCGTGATCGAGTCGAGTGACTGCTGAACGCTATAGAACTGTTGTCCATACAGAATGCGACCGCCGGCCGCGATCACGCGGTCGCTCAGCAGGCGAAGCAGATTTTCTGAGTGCCAGAGGTGGTATTCACCTGATGCTCGAAAAGTCGTGCCGTCGTATGCGATGAAGTCCATCGTCGTATACGTGCCGTCTAGTGCACCACGAAATTCGGGGTTTGCGGCGACGGATGGCGCGTCGGTTAGCCAGTATTTTTCGACGCGCAAGCGTTCAGCTTTCTCTAGTACGAGGACGCTATGCTTTTCCGAAAGCGTTCCGGCGAGGAGAAGTCCGGACACACCTCCCCCAAGAATGACGATGTCCGTCGACTCAACAATGCTCATGTCGATAATCTCAAGTTATCCGCGAGTGCGGTCTAACTGGCAGATGTTTGGGTTTCTGAATCCGCTTCCGCAGGGGCGGGAATACCGGCTAGCTTTGGGCAGGTGCCGTCGTTACCTGACGACGCACTACGGCTATCGGTGCGCAAGCTTTGTCAGCTTTGAAGCCGTATTTGTCTATCTGGCGTGGTGCGACGCAAGCGACAATTCGCCGGCAGAGCTCATGACGCGACGTTCCGAGGTTGATGGTGCGATCGGCAGGCTAAGCGCTTCGGCGAGTCTTCTTCTGGCACTCGTCAAGATGGAGGACGACGTTAGAGACAGGGGTTCGATTCTGGCGAGAGCAGCGCTTAGCTTCCTGCGCACCCCATTCGACAACGCGTGGCAGCACCTGGAGAGCGTCGATCCGCGAGGGCGAGAGCGGTTCAGCGGGTTCCTCAGTTCACACGTCGCCCTGGAGGCCAGTGGCAAGTCCATGGCGATCGAAACTTACGTTGGGCCATGCGCCGAGGCATTTGGATACGCGTTCGCGTTGGGCGCGCCGGCGCAATGGGGATCGGTCTTCGGAGCGATTGGCCGGGAGATCGGTTCTGCTCTCATCGCATTTGACTGCGCGATCGATTGGGCATCGGACCGTGCCAAAGGTGATTTCAACCCCCTCGCCGATCAGACCGCCGTCACCGAGGCTCTAGCGTTTTCACGCGCTTCACTCACGCGCGCACTGGCGCTTTGTCACAACGCATTCGGCGATTCCAGCGAGACCGCGTCAACAATCACGGGTGTCATTCGCCGATTCGACCAACGCGCTGCGCGAATCGCCTCAAGCTCCCATTGGCAGTCTCTGCTCGCTCCGGTCGGATCTCTCCTCGATTCATCGCCCGGCGTGGAACTTCGCGACAAGATTTGGTTCTGCTGTGTCCTTGCCGGCGGTGCACTCCTCGATTCGGCATGCAAGAGACCGGCGAAAGCAGACACTTAACTTTCGACGAAGGCTGCATAATACGGCGTCCTGAGTTGGCCCTCCGTCGTACCAATGAACGTCCTCGTCCTCGCTTCCCGGTTTCCCTGGCCCGCGTACAGCGGCGATCGTCTGCGCACGACGATCTGGCTCGACGCGATCGCGTCGCAGGGACGCGTTGCGCTCGTCGCGCCGATGGGCAGCGTCCCGGCGGACGCACCGGCGTTTCGTTTTCATCCCGCCAAACGCTCGATCACGAGTGGATTGCGCGCGATCGTAAGCATCGTCCGTCGCGGACTCCCGCTGACCTCGCTGCTCACCGCGGCGTACGACTGGGACGGGGCGATCGCGCGCGCGCGTCGCGACCTGGGCAAAGTCGACGCAACGATCGTCATTCTTTCGCGACTCGATCCCTGGGTCCGAGGGTATACGGAAGGTCAGCGCATCCTCGATGCGATCGATTCGCTGGGACGCAACACCGACGAACGCTCGCGCGCGACGTCGCTCTTCGCGCCGCTCTGGCGGACTGAAGCGCGTCGCGTGAAGCGTGCGGAAGACGACGCGGCGCGTGCGTACGATCGCGTGCTCGTCGTCAGCGAAGACGAGACTGCCGAGCTCAACGCCGTCGCGATCTCCAACGGCGTCGTCATTGCGCCACTCGAATCGAAACGCCGCCGCTACGACTTCGCATTCTGGGGACGCCTCTCCTACTTCGCGAACGCCGACGCCGCGCGCGTGCTCATTCACGAAACGTGGCCCGCGATTCGCGCGCTCGCACCCGACGCGACGCTCGTCATCGGCGGGTCGCACGTACCGCGCGACATCGCGAGTGATGCGAAGCGCGCGGACATCGAGCTGGTTACACCCGTGCGCGACATGCCCGCGTTCGCGCGAGACGCGAAAATCGCGCTCGTGCCGATGCGCTTCGGCAGCGGCCAGTCGACGAAAATCCTCGAGGCCGCGGAAGCCGGATGCGCGATCGCCGCGACGCCGCACGCGATGCGCGGACTCGCACCACTCGCCCGTCACGCGACGATCGCGAGCGACACGACCTCACTCGCTCGCGCCGCCGTCGATTTACTGCGCGACGAACCGCGCAGAGTCGCAAACGCGATCGCGCTGCGACGCGACGTCGAACAGCATTACGCGCGCGAGCGGACGCACGAACGTCTGCTCGCAGTGTTGAAGGAAGGGCGCGCAGCAGCATGATCCGTCCGAGCTCACGCGAAGCCTCGCTGCGCCACGTCGTCGCCGTCGCCGGCGATCTGGTCGTCGCCTGGGGTGCGCTCGCGGTCGCGACGTACCTGCGCCGCTACGTGCCGATCGAATTTACACGCGCGCTTCTGCCGTCACAGAAGTTCGCGCTGCAACCCGAAATCGTTCTCCTCTTCACGCTCTCCCTCGTCACCGCCCTCGGCCTCTCCGGTTTCTACCGGCAACGCATCACGCCGCGCACGCGGCCGATGCTCGCGGCCGCGCTGGTGATCCAGATGGCGCTCGTGTCGTTCGGCGGCATGGCCCTCGAGCGGCCCCTGCCGCGCACCATTCTCATCGCGGTGCCACTGCTCGAGGCGCTCTTCCTCTCGCTATGGCGATTCATCCTCGCGCGCGCCGTGCCGATTCGTCCGCGCAACACCGTCATCGTCGGCAATCCCGTCGACGTCGCCGCGGCGATCGACATGCTCGCGCACGGACGCGACCATCGCATCCGCGTCCTCGCCTCCGTCGACCTCGACGGCCTGCACGATCGCGGCACGCGCAACGCGCTGCGCGACGTCGAAGAAGTGATCTGCGTTTCCGCCGACACCTCGCCGCGCGTGCGACTCGAACTGCTGCGCATTCGCGGTCCGCGCGGCTACCTGCTGCTCGCCTCGCACGCGGACGCACTGCTCGCGTCGACGGTTCTCGGCTGGATCGGCGATCAGCCGCTCGTCGAGATCGCCGTCGGCTGCGGCTACGGCATCAGCGCCGCGATCAAGCGCTCCATCGACATCGCGCTCGGCACTCTCGCCGCGATCATCACCGCGCCGATCTGGCTTGCCGTCGCCCTCGCGATCCGCCTCGAAGATCGCGGTCCGGTGCTGATCCGCCAACTGCGCGTCGGACTGGAAAGCGTTCCGTTCGCGATGTGGAAGTTCCGCTCGATGCACGACGGCGTTCCGACGCGCGTCGGCGCGTGGCTGCGCCGGTATCGTCTCGACGAACTGCCGCAGCTCATGAACGTCATCAGCGGCGACATGAGTCTCGTCGGCCCGCGTCCGGAGCGTCCGGAGATCGTCGAACAGATCCTCGTCGAGGTGCCGGACTTCGATCTGCGCAGCATCGTGCGTCCGGGCATCGCCGGACTCGCGCAGGTCGCGGCGGAGTACGACACGCGGCCGGAAGTGAAACTGCGCTACGACTTGACGTACATGTGTGGCTGGTCGTTGTGGCTCGACGTGCGACTGCTGCTGCGCAGCGTCTCCACGTCGCTGTCGGGGAGCGGATTATGAGCATCGCCGCCGAGCCCGAAACTCGCCGCTACGCCGCCGGCAGCGTCACGAAGCTCACTGACGAGCTGCGCGAGATCATCGCGAGCGGGCACCTGTTGTGGAGCCTCGTCCATCGCGATCTCACGGTTCGCTACAAACGATCCGTCCTCGGATTTTTTTGGACGATGCTCCATCCGCTCATGCTGACGATCATCCTCACGATCGTCTTCTCGAGCGTCTTCCGCTTCAGCGTTCCGCACTACGAAACGTACGTGTTGTCCGCGCTGCTCCCGTGGAACTTCTTCGCGCAGACCACCGTCGGCGCGATGACCGGCCTCGCGTGGAACGGACCGCTGATGAAACGCGTGCGCGTGCCGAAGTCGATCTTCGCGCTGTCGACCGTCATCTCCGGACTCGTCAACCTCGCGCTGTCGTACGTCCCGCTGCTCGCGATCATGCTGATCCGCGGCGTGCCGGTCCGGCCGGCGATTCTCTTTCTGCCCGTCGCGCTGCTGATCTTCGCGCTCTTCACGTACGGCATCTCGCTCGCGTTCAGCTCCATCGCGATCTACTTCAGCGACGTGCGCGAGATGTACACCGTCGCGCTCACGGCGCTCATGTACCTGACGCCGGTCATCTATCCGCGCGACATCATTCCAGCGAGTTTCTCAATCCTCATCACTGCCAATCCGCTCACCTACTTCATCGACATCGTGCGCCTGCCCGTGCACTCGGGCGTGCTGCCGTCGATGCATTCGATTGGCGTCGCCAGCATCGCCGCGGTGCTGTCGGTGCTCATCGGCTGGTCGATCTTCCGGCGCCTCGCGCGCGGGTTCTATCCGCATCTATGAACCGCATCGAATACCGCGACGTCAGCGTGCGCTATCCGACCGCGCGCATCCCCACGCTCAAAGAATGGGTCGTGCGCGCGGCAGCGGCGCGTCCGCCCGCGGCCGATGCGTTACGCGACGTGACGTTCTCGATTGCAGCGGGTGAAGCATTCGGAATCATCGGCGGTAACGGCGCTGGCAAGTCGACGCTCTTGCGCGTCGCGGCGGGGATCATTCCGCCGACGAACGGCGAGGCGATCACGCGTGGCCGCGTCGCGCCGATCATCGAGCTTGGCACCGGCTTCGAAGGCGAGCTGTCCGGCCGCGAAAACGTTTTCTTCAACGGCGCCCTCCTCGGCCGCTCGAAGAAGTTCATGAAGAGCGTCGTCGACGAGATCATCGACTTCTCCGGCATCGCCGCGAGCATCGACCAGCCGCTGCGGACGTATTCAACGGGCATGGTCGCGCGGCTCGCGTTCGCGATCGCGACGACGATCGAGGCGGACATCGTGCTGCTCGACGAAGTGCTTTCCGTCGGCGACGCGGAGTTTCGCGAGCGCAGTGAAGAACGCATCCGCCGCTTTCACGAACGCGGCGCGACGCTGCTGCTCGTTTCGCACGACCTCACGGCGATCGAGCGCATCTGCACACGCGCGGCGTGGCTCGAGAAGGGTCAGTTGCGCATGCTCGGCGACGCGACCGAAGTCGTGCAGGCGTATCAGGGCCTCAAGGTACCCAAACCGCACGCGGCTCCTGCGCGCTGAGCTCGACAATCCACATCCCTGTCGATCCGATCCCGCGATTCGGGGCGAACGTCATCGGCGGCGAGTAACCCGTGCGAAAGTCGCGCGTCGTGTTGATCGCGCGCAACAGCGATGTGCGCGTGACATCGCGACCCGCGCGTTGCAGCGCGTCGACGAGCACACTCGCGGCGGCCAGCGCTGCGAGCTCGCCGGGACGCAGTTTCGCGTCGCTGTCGTGCATCGTCACCGGCAACGCGACGAATGAGCGATCGCCGTGACGCAACACCGCGCCGTGGAACACCGGCGTCGCAATACCGAGCGTTTCGTTCGCGAACTTCGTGAGTGCGCGCTTTTGATCGTCGACGCCGCCGAAGAGATCGCGCGTCCAACGAAACGACTTGGCGCCGTTCGCGGGATGCGACGTCATCGTCGTGAGCATCGGGATCTGTTCCTCGTCCGCGATGCGCGCGAGTTTCTCCGCGTCATTCGCGACGAACGCCGGCGCGATCGCGAGCAGGTCGTCGTTGCGAATCGCCGCGCGCAAATCCGCGCCAATGCTCACCGGCTCGATGCGACGTCCGTAAACGCTCTGCTTCGCGAAGAACGTTTCGAGTGCAGGCATCACCTCTTGCGGCGCAAGCACGCCGACACGCACGCGTGCGTCGCTCACACCCGGTACCGGCTTGGTGTCGAGCGCTTCGAGATAGCCGATCAGCGCGGACATTTGTTCCGAGGTCATCGCGAAGCGCGGCATCACCGGCGCGAGCGTGTTGCCCGACGAGTCGATGCCCATTGCAATCGCGCGGACGAGTTGCTTCTTCGTGTACGGCGCGCGCTCGCGGCCCAGCGTCGCCGCGACTTTGTACGGCTTCGACAGCGACTGCCAGCGAATGTCCGGCGACACGATGCCGCCCTCGATGCTCCCGCGTCCGTCCGCGCCGTGACAGTTGCTGCACGGCACGACCGTCGCGGAGACGCGCACCTCGCCGCCCGCCATCCCCGCGATGATCTCGCCGCCCGGCGTCGCGCCGGTGCGATAGATCGCCTCGCCCGAAGGCACGAGGACCGCGAAGAGAATCGCGCCGAGCATCACCCGCGATCGTCGAGCACGCTCTCGACGATCTTCACGATCTCGTCGGTCTCCGCGAGCGCGAACGCTTTCTTCCAGAGTCCGGTGCGGTCGTTGCCGACGAGGAAGAGATTCTGATGCGCCGACGGATCGACAACATATTGACCAAGCTTCTTCAGCACGGCCTCGACGTTCTCCGGCTTGCCGGTCAGAAAGTACCAGCCGCTCGTCGCCTTGAAGCGCGACGCGTACGCCTTCAACGCCGCCGGCGTGTCGTTCTGAGGGTCGACGGAGATCGAGAGAATCGTGAGGTCCTTGCCGATCCGATCGCCGAAGCGCGCCTGAAGCGCGGCGAGCTTGCCGGCCATCACCGGACAACTGCCCGTGCAGTTCGCGAAGAACGCGTTGATCACGACGACTTTGCCTTCGATGAGGTCAGAGTAGAAGCGATGCGGCTTCGCATCCTGATCGAGCAGCTCGAGATCGCCGAAATAGTTCGCGGCCGGATTCTTCTTCTTCGTCGCGACCGAGTCGATCAACGCGACGATGTCCTTCGGCGCCGCCAGCCCGTTGCCGCGCGACCACTGGCCCGTCGTGCCGTTCATCGCGACGACGAGCGGCGCATGATCGAGACTCGCGTCGACGCCGAACGCCGCCAGCGCCTCTTTCACGTCATCCGGCTCGCCCGTGAGCAACGTCCACTGCGGTCCCGCACCGAATCGCGACGACCACTCCTTCAACTTCTTCGGCGTGTCGGTCAGAGGATCGAGTGAGATCGACACGAGCGCGACGTCATCACGCGACGCGACGAGCTTCTGCACCGCCCCGAAGTTCGCACCCATCGGCAAACAGATGGTCGTGCAACTCGTGAAGATGAAATTCACCGCCGCAACCTTCCCCTTCACGACGTCGCCCAACGCGACGCGCGCGCCGTTCTGATCGACGAGCGTCACGTCCGGAATCGCAATCGTCTCCCCCGCCCGCGCGGACACCGTCAGCGCGGCAATGAGGGCGAGAAGGATTTTTCGCATGAAGGAGATAGTAACGGTTTAGCGCAGACGTTCCAGAATCCCCACCATCGCCATGCGGCGCATCAGCTCGCGCGTCGTCGAATCGCCGGCGTCGTAGGTGCGACGCAGGAGCTCGAGCTCGCTCGCCGGCGTGTCGTCGGGGACCGCGACACCGTCGAGGGGCTGGTTGGGATCGAGGGTGGTCGTGCGCGTCCAGCCTTCCGCGGTTTTTCGCAGGCAGATGTAGCGGCGCTTGACGACGGATCGCGGTGCAGGCTTCGGGCGCCACGCTACTCCCTGGAGATTCGCTTCCCACTCGTGGACCTGCTCCTGCGCCTCGTCGATCAGCAGTTGATGGAGATCCACCTGCTGGCTCTCGCTCAGCTCCGTGAACGCGACGCCGGTGTGGTAGACCATGCCGCTCCGCGCGGGCAGCAGGATCGAGTGCCGGACCTCGCCGTGCGTGATCATCGGACCGCACACGAACATCCCGCGCGTGCCGATGTCGAGGCGGAGGCCGTGCTCGAATTTCGCGCCTGCCAGCCCGAGCTCGAGCACCAGCACGGACTCTTCGCCGAAGCGGCCGTTGCGCGGTTTCCGGAGGACGACACGGGGCGTTTGGCGAGTGACTGAATCACCTCGATCCGGCATCGCACGAATTTGACTGTCGCGTCCGTGAACGAATTGGCAAACAGGCGTACATCCCGCGTCAAATCACGGATAAACTCCGCGCGGATTTCCGCCTTGTGCCGCGCGGCCCAAAACGCCTTGCGCGCGGCGCGTCAATTCACCCTTGCGAACGGAGACGACAGCATGCGTGCTGCACTGAACCGCACCGGCCTCCTGCTCATCGTGATCGCCACGATTGCGGGCTGCGCCACTGCACCGACCAACGAGTCCACCCCGGCGACCGCCACACCGCCCACGGCCGAAACGACCATGACCACCACCACCGAACCCGCAGCGGCACCGGCCGCCCCCACCGCCTCCGACAACGTCCTCCTGCAGCCGTGGACCGGCCCGTACGGCGGCGTCCCGCCGTTCGACAAGATCCGCGTGGAAGACTTCAAGCCCGCGCTCGAAACGGCGATGGCCGAGAACCTCGCCGAGATCGATCGCATCGCGAACAACCCCGAGCCCGCGACGTTCCAGAACACGATCGCCGCGATGGAAGGTACGGGCCGCACGCTCGATCGCGTCGGCACGGCGTACGGCATCTGGAGCTCGACCATGAACGGTCCGGAGTTCCAGGCCATCGAGCGCGAGATGGCGCCGAAGCTGTCCGCGTTCAGCGACCAGATCACGCAGAACGAGAAGCTGTTCCGCCGCATCGAAGCGGTCTACAACTCGCCGCAGAAATCGCAGCTCACGCCCGAGCAACAGCGTCTCGTGTGGCTGCGCTACACGGACTTCGTCCGCTCCGGTGCGAAGCTCGACGCAGCCGCGAAGAAGCGCCTCTCCGACATCAACCAGGAGCTGGCCGGCTACTTCACGACGTTCAGCCAGAACGTGCTGCACGACGAGCAGACGTACACCGTCGTCATCGACAACGAAGCCGACCTCGCCGGACTCCCGCAGTCGCTGCGCGACTCCGCCGCCGCGGCCGCAGCGCAGCGCAACATGCCCGGCAAGTGGGTGATCACGAACACGCGCTCGTCCGTCGATCCGTTCCTCACCTACTCCGATCGTCGCGACCTGCGCGAAAAAGCGTGGCGCATGTTCGTCGATCGCGGCGACATGGGCGGTGAGCACGACAACAACAAGCTGATCTCCGAGATCCTCCGGCTCCGCGCCGAACGCGCCCAGCTCCTCGGCTACAAAACGCACGCGCACTGGCGCCTCGAGAACTCGATGGCCAAGACTCCGGAGCGCGCCATCGAACTGATGGAAGGCGTGTGGAAGCCGGCCGTTGCGCGCGTCCACGAAGAGGTCGCGGACATGCAGGCCCTCGCGAACAAGCAGGGCGCGAACATCACCATCGAGCCGTGGGATTACCGCTACTACGCCGAGCGCGTGCGCAAGGCGAAGTACGACCTCGATCAGAACGAAGTCAAACAGTACCTGCAGCTCGACAAGCTGCGCGAAGGGATGTTCTGGGTGGCCGGACAGCTCTTCAACTTCAACTTCACGCCGGTCACGAACATCCCCGTCTATCACCCCGACGTGCGCACGTGGGAAGTCACGGACAAGACCACCGGCCGCCACATCGGCGTCTGGTACTTCGATCCGTACGCGCGCGCCGGCAAACGTTCGGGCGCGTGGATGAACGCGTATCGCAATCAGGAGCGGTTCGAGAACGAAGTCACGACGATCGTTTCGAACAACTCGAACTTCGTAAAAGGCCAGCCCGGCGAGCCGGTACTGATCTCGTGGGACGACGCATCGACGCTCTTCCATGAATTCGGCCACGCGCTGCACGGCCTCTCGTCGAACGTCACCTATCCGACGCTCAGCGGCACGAACGTCGTGCGCGACTACGTCGAGTTCCCGTCGCAGCTCCTCGAGCACTGGCTCTCGACTCCCGAAGTGCTGCAGAAGTTCGCCGTGCACTACAAGACCGGCGAGCCGATCCCGCAGAAGCTCGTCGATCGCATCGAGAGCGCGTCGACGTTCAATCAGGGTTTCGCCACGGTTGAGTATTTGTCGAGCGCGATCGTCGACATGCGCCTGCACCTCGCCGGCGCGACGCCGATCGACGCCGACAAGTTCGAGCGCGAGACGCTCGCCGAGCTCGGGATGCCGAAGGAAATCGTGATGCGGCATCGCACGCCGCAGTTCCTGCACGTCTTCTCGGGCGACGGATACTCGGCCGGGTACTACAGCTATCTCTGGTCCGACGTGCTCACCGCGGACGCGTACGGCGCGTTCCGGGAAGGCGGCGGCCCGTACAGCACGGAAGTCGCGGAGCGTCTGCGCAAGAACATCTTCTCGGTCGGCAACACGATCGATCCGGCGGAGGGCTACCGCGGATTCCGCGGACGTGATCCGCGCGTCGAGGCGCTGATGGAGAAGCGCGGATTCACGAGCAAGACGACATCGGAACCGCGCAAGCGGATGACGAAGCAGTAAGCAGGAGCAGCGATGAGTGACGCGATTCAGCAAGCCGAGGCGCTCGTGAAGACGCTGAGGCTGGAGGCGAATGCGCAGAACGTCGCGATCGTCGACGGCGATGGCCAGGTCATCGCCGCCGACCTCGACGGCGAGTTCGATGCGCACGAGTTTTTCACCGAGTTGCGCGAGGCACCGGAGCGCGAGTTCGATGTGGTCGATGAGACGGGCGAGCCGTTGCACGTGAAGCTCGAGCCGTTCGCCAACGGCCGCTTCACGCTCTTCGTCATGTACGACGATCACTCCACCCTCGGCCTGGTGCGCCTCAACATCAAGCGCACGCGCCAGCAGTTCGAGAGCGTACTCGGTCAGTTGTAGTTGGTTCAAAAGTGGAGCGGC
>DASVNL010000555.1:0-4264 GCA_036383875.1 Thermoanaerobaculia bacterium | reverse complement strand
GTATTCCGGCGGATGAAAGACGGGACGCCGGTGGTCATGCCGGATACATTGCAGGAACGTCACCTGTTGGCGTTCATCTGCCATCACGGCACGAGCGCGAACGGCGGGCATTACACGGCGTACGTCCGCATCGGCGCGCAGTGGTACTGGCTCGACGATTTGCGAGTGACGCCGGTCGCCAATGTCGACGACGCCCGCAACAACGGGTTCCTCTACTACTACGGGCCTAAACCCGAAGCCGCCGCCGAGGCGGACAGCGATGACGACTTAGGGCTCGCCCCAATGGATCACTCCTCCGGCGAATCGCAAAACGAAGACGCCCATGAGCACGAGGTGACCATGGGCGATGTATCTGTCGGCCCGTCGCAGAGTCAGGATACCGATGATGAGGACAAGCCGATCGAGGACCTCTGTCCCTTTCTCGAAGAGATCTTTGGCTGGGATCCGGGTGAAGACTCGATTCTTGGTAAAGGCGCCGCGCTTTCGGACCCGAAGCCGGTCGACGCCGGGCGCCTCCAGACCGTCCGCGATCTGTTGACCGGAATGATCGGCGTGCGGAACGTCGAGACGTATGTGGTCATGTTCCGAGCAGCGCCGGAGCGTGGCAAGGTCGACGACGCGATTCTCGCGGAGCGTCATCGAAACATCGGCCACTACGTCTACAAGGCTCAATTGCGATCGACCGATGCCTCCGGCCAGGAGCTCGGTTATCAGGATCCTGCCGTCTGGATCAATGGTCGCTGTCCGTTCTATTTCGAACTCGACGTCTGGAAGCGCGACGGTGGGAAATCCGTGCGCCTTCCCATTCTGGCTTTGCATGCGCCGTATGGAATGCCCGCGGCGTTCAAGAGCAAGACGACTCCGAAACCGAAGAGCAAAGGCGTTGGTGAGCCGCCGCCGCTCCCTTCCAAACACGCGCCGATCGACTTCGACGGGGACGACGACAATCCGTTGAAGATGCGGGCGGATGCGATGTCCAACCTGTTGCAGATCGGAATCCCGTCCTATAGCGCCGATCCCATCCAGGCCATGGCGCATTTCGGGGATGGGCTCATCGCCGGCGACTTCAACCTCGACATGTGCCAGTGCGGCAGCAATCCAATCATTGGCGCCCCGTATCAGGCCATGGCCGACGCGAATTTTATCGCAACGGTCAACGCCGTTCCAACCACGCTTCTCCCTGTCGAACAGAAACTTCCCGCCGACGCGAACGATGACGCCGATGAAGAGGGCGCGTGGTACGGGCACGCGTACGACAACATTTTCGTGCGCAGCAGCGAGCTCGCCGTCGCGACGACGCGCATGGCAGTCGGCACGCTGCCACCCGGAACGCGCATCGGTGGTGCCGTGGACGTATTCGACATCATCGAACGATACGCGGCCGCAAATCCCTTCTTCATGCCGGTCGCTGAAACCGTGGTTCGAAATGCGGCGAATTATCACAAGACGCGACACACGCCGGCGACACGCGCCCGACACGAGCACGCCCGCTGGACGAACACCACGAACAATCGCCAGCGTGCCTATTTCCTTTACAAGCGCTACATCAGCGACCACCTTCCGGTGTTCGTCGACCTCGACATTCATTCAAAGGGCTCGCTGCCGAAGTCCGCGGCCGCTGCAGACAGCAGCGCGCCGAAAGTTCCACGGAGCGTGATCGGCATTCGCAATCTCGGAAACACCTGCTATCTGAATGCCGCGCTGCAGTTGCTGTGGGCATTCGGCGATACGGCCTTGTGGTCCGCGACTTCTCAACAGGTCAATGTGGATCTGTACGCGCACGTGACGACGTTCATCGCAGTGATGACGCACGACGCCGAGACAGGAAGTTATGTCGGCGACGGGACCCAGTTCGCGAAGGAAAACGACACCCGCCTGTGCGAGACGGATCAACTGACGCACGACATTCGCGGGCAATTGAATCGATCCGGACTGCACGGACAATCGTTCCGGCTCAATCAACAGGAAGACGCTGCCGAGGCGCTGGACATCATTCTTTCGTCGTGCGCTTCGCAGGTCGATGTGCACGGCGCGAAGCTCGATTTGTCGCCGCAGGCTTTGGACAGCGCGCGCTGGAACAATGCGTTGGGCGACGTTCGACCGTCGCCGTGTCACTTCTTCGTCTGTAAAACGCTTACGTTCATGTTGGGCGCCCAGATCATTCTCGATGACGGCATCCAGCTCAATGCCTTCAACCAGGCCGACCAGATCGAGTGTCACTCGATCCTACGGCTGGAGATTTCGGACACGAGTGTGCACACGCTGCAGGCCGCGTTCAACGCGTGGACGAGCGTGGCCGTCCCGAACGCGGACGAGACCAGGGTCGTGGTCGGCGAGGCCGGATATTTAGCCACGCGCACGCGCGACGACAGTCGCATTCTCAATCCGTTGCCTCAATTCCTGATCGTGCAACTCAAACGGTTCAACACTGTGGTCACCGTCACGAATGGTATGGCGACATCCACCACGACCAAGATCAACACGCCGATCGACGTCTCGGCCGGATTGACCGTTCGGGACGGCGTCACATACGACGTGATTTCATGCATTCAGCACCGCGGTGAGACAGCTCGATCCGGTCATTATGTCGCCTATCACCAGCGCGATACGTACCAGTGGGAAGTCAATGACTCGAGCGTTACAGTGGCGCCAATCGGGTTCGATGACGGGGTTTCGACGGGCTACATCTATCTCTTGAAGCTTCGCGGGTGACCTGATGGCCTACGCACAAACCGCGCGCTACATCTCGATCTCCACACCTCTCGGCACCGACAAGCTCCACGTGCGCAGTCTGCGCGGAGAGGAGCGGATCTCAGGGCTCTTTCACTTCTTCCTTGAATTGCAATCCGAGGACAACGCACTCGACTTCTCGAAAATCGTCGGAAAGGCCGTGACGGTGTCGATCGTGATCTCGTCGGACACGACGCGATACATCAATGGGATCGTCGGGCGATTCGTGCAGGGCGGTTCGGATGCGCGCTTCACGACGTACTTCATGGACCTGCATCCGTGGTTGTGGCTCATGACCATGGCGCGCGACAACCGGATCTATCAGAACAAGTCGGCGAAGGACATCGTCACGGGGCTGTTCACGGAGCTGGGATTCACCGATTACACCGACAGCACCGCCGGGACGTACAACGCGCTCGAGTATTGCGTGCAATACAACGAAACCGCCTTCGCGTTCGTGTCGCGATTGATGGAGAGCGCGGGCATCTTCTACTTCTTCACCCACGCCGACGGCAAACACACGCTCACCCTCGGCGACGACGCAACCGCATTCGCCGATTGCGCCGGCGCCGCGACCGTCAGCTACGGCACTCTCGGCACCGACATCGTCCAAACGGCCGTGCTCGCGTGCACCGTCGAGGAGCTCGTGATCCCGGGGACGTTCGCCGCCGACGACTTCGGATTCGAAACGCCATCGACCGATTTGATGGGAAGCACCGACAGCACGGTCGCGACGAACGGATCGAAGCGGCGCATTTACGAATATCCGGCGGGCGTTGCGACGAAAGACGATGCGGATGCGTTGTCGAAACTGCGACTCGAAGAGCTGGAAGCGCCGCGCCAGGTGTTGCGCGGCGAGAGCCTCGCGGCCGGATTCGTGCCGGGCGGCAAGACCACGTTGCAGAATCACTATCGGACCGACGTCAATGCGACATACGTGTTGTCGCGCGTGTCGCATTCGGCGGTCGACGACAGCTACACGAATTCATTCGAGGCGTTCCCTTCCGCGAACGTCTATCGCCCGCGTCGCACGACTCGCAAGCCGGTGATTGCGGGGACGCAGACGGCGATCGTTGTCGGTAAGTCGGGCGAGGAGATCTACACCGACAAGTACGGCCGCGTGAAAGTGCAATTTCACTGGGATCAGCTCGGCAAGAACGACGAGAACAGCTCGTGCTGGATTCGCGTCGCGCAGGGATGGGCCGGGACGTCGTGGGGCGCGTTCTTTCTGCCGCGCGTCGGGAACGAAGTCGTGGTCAGTTTTCTCGATGGCGATCCGGACCGGCCGCTCATCACCGGATCGGTCTACAACGCGGAACAGACCGTGCCGTACACGCTGCCAACCGATCAGACGAAGAGCACGATCAAAAGCAATACTTCCAAGGGCGGCAGTGGCTTCAACGAGATTCGCTTCGAGGACAAGAAAGACTCCGAGGAAGTGTTCGCGCAGGCGCAGAAGGACATGAACGTCGTCATCAACAATAACGAGACGCGCAAGGTCGGCTTCACGAAGAAGTCGAACGGCGACCAGACT
>DASVNL010000554.1:0-1572 GCA_036383875.1 Thermoanaerobaculia bacterium | reverse complement strand
GACGAATCGCGCCGCGGGTTGGCGAAGCTCGAGCCCGAGAAGCCGGTCGAAGACGAACTGGGAGACGCGCTCGACGATGCGATCGATCGCGTGACGATCGACGCGCCGGAACACGCGCGCGACGAAGGTCTCTCGATCGAGTTCCTCCGCTTCCCCGATCGTGGACTCGGCGACGAAGCTGCCGCGCGGATTCGCGAAGAGCTCGCGTCGTTTCGTCCCGACCTCGTCCTCGTCCCCAGCCCTGTCGAGATTCATCCCGATCACCTTTCGCTCGCGCGTCTCGTCATTGAGACGATTCAGCGCGATGAGACGCTTTTCGCCGAGCTCGGCACGGCACGCATCGCGTTTTACGAAGTGAGCCAGCCGCTGCAGCCAAATGCGATCGTCGACATCACGGACGTCGCCGAAATCAAGTACGCGGCGATCGCAGAACACGCGTCGCAACTCGCGTACCGCGACTACATTGCTTACGCGCGCGGCCTGAACGCGTATCGCACGATGACGCTGCCGGCGGAGTGCAAGTTCGCCGAGGCGTACTGGGTGATCGATTTGCCCGTGCTGCGCACGACGCCGCTGTCCGAGTTGCGCGCACGCATCGGCACATCGGCCGCGAACGTCAGCGTGACGCGCGAGCCGTTGCCGATCAGCGTCGTGATCCGCACGAAGGATCGGCCGGCGTTGCTGGCCGAAGCGATCGCGTCAGTGTGGGCGTCGTCGTATCCGTGCGAGATCGTGGTCGTGAACGACGGCGGCGCAATCGTCGACGCGTCGATCGCCGACGTCGTCGTGAATCACGAAACATCGCGCGGACGTTCGGAAGCCGCGAACGCCGGCGTGCGCGCAGCGAAAAACGGCTTCGTCACGTTCCTCGACGACGACGATCTTCACTATCCCGAACATCTTCCGACGCTCGCGAACGCGGCGTCGTCGCCACACGCGGCGTGGTACACGGACGCGGTCTCCGCGTTCCTGCGTCCGGCGGAAAGCGGCGCATACGAAACGCACTCGCGCATGCGCATTTACGCGCAGGACTTCGATCGCGAGCTGCTGCTCATCGACAACTACATCCCGCTGCCGACGCTCCTCGTCAAACGCGAAACGTTCCTCGAGCTCGGCGGCTTCGATCCCACATTCGATCTTTTTGAAGACTGGGACTTCCTGATCCGGCTCTCCGAGCGCGGCGACTTTCTGCGCATCCCGCGCGTCACGTGCGAGATCCGTCATTTCGAAGGCGGCTCGTCCGTCGTGCTCGCGGCGCCGGAAGGATCGGATCGATTCCGCAACGCGAAGCTGCAGATCTGGCAGAAGCACGCCGCGCGCATCGACAACAACGTCATCGCCGACGTGTACGAGCGGCAGAAGAAGCGCATGAACGCGCTCTACTCCGACGCGCTGTACGCGAAGGGCGATACGACCGCGAAAGAGCGCGAGGTGTCGCGACTCGAGCGCGAAAAGCAGCAGCTCATCGCGGAGAACGGCGAGCGCGTGAATCTCATCAACGGCTACGCGCTGCAGGTGCGCGAGCTCGAAGGATCGGTGAGCGCGTACGCGACGATGGCCGGCGGCGCGCAA
>DASVNL010000553.1:0-10224 GCA_036383875.1 Thermoanaerobaculia bacterium | reverse complement strand
CACGACCAGTACGGGGCGGTTGGTGGCCCCCCGACAACTGACAACCGACAACCGCCAACCGTCCTCCAGCTACACTTCCCCCATGCCGACGCTCATCGCCGCCGTCGTTGCCTTGCTCGTCATCGGCATTGGCGCTGCCATCTACGGCAAGAAACACGCGCGGCGGTTTCAGCGCGAGCGGCGGATTCGCGTCGACAGGTTCAAGCTCAAGCGGCGTCACGCGGAGATCGAGCTCGAGGTGTTCGGCAGTCCCGAGATCGTGCGCGCGGTGCAGCAGTACGCGAAGGATCATCACGTCACGATCGAGCAGGCGCGGAAGCAGGCGCGCACGTATCTGCAGGAGATCGTTCCGAAGTTCAATCTCCTTGCGTACTACCGCATCGGCGCGCCGGTCGCGCGGGCGATCATGCACTTCCTCTATCGCGTCGTCGTCGAGCGCAAGCCGATCCGCGACTTCAACGACAAAGCCACCAAGGGCGCGGCCGTCGTCTACGTCATCAATCACCGCTCGAACGCGGACTACGTCCTCGTCGCGCACATGCTGTTCAAGTTCATCTCGCTGTCGTATGCAATCGGCGAGTGGGCGCGCGTCTGGCCGCTCAATCACGTGTTCAAGTGGTTCGGCGGCTACTTCGTCCGCCGTCGTTATCGCGAGCCGCTCTATCACGCGGTGCTCGCGAAGTTCGTCCAGACCATCACGCGTCACGGCGTGACGCAGGGCATCTTCCTCGAGGGCGGACTGACGCGCGACGGCGCGTTCCAGAAGCCGAAGCTCGGGATGCTCGACTATCTCGTCACCGCGAAACGCGACGCCGAGTTCACGCAGCCGATGTGGATCATCCCGACGGCGGTGAACTACGACCGCGTGCTCGAAGATCGCAATCTCACGGACGAACTGCGCGAGCGGCAGGAACGCGCGACGAAGATGGAGAAGCTGCGCACGACGTTCGACTATCTGTTCACGAACTTCTTCCGCGGTCTGTTCAAGCGGTTCAAGCGCTACGGCTACGCGGTGGTGAGTTTCGGGGAGCCGATCTCGATCGATGCGTTCGTGCGGGAGCACCCCGAGGTGTTGTCGCATTCGTTCGAGGAGCGGAAGCCGCATTTGCAGACGCTTGCGACGGTGGTGATGAACGAGATCTCGAACGCGATCCCGGTGACTCCGGTGACGCTGGTGGCCTCGATCTTCATGCACCACCAGGTGCTGACGGAAGAGGAGATGGTCGCGCAGATCGAGAGCCGTCGCGGCGAATGGCACAACCGGCCGTTCCTGCTGCGCGAGAAGACGGCGTCGGAGATCTGGAAGGCCGCGAAGTTCGTGCTCGAGCTGCGACACCTGATCGTGCCGGTGGAACGCTGGCGCGACGATCTGTTCGATCGCGGCGGGATCCCGGAGATCGAGGACGCGTTCCAGTGGAATCCGGAGCAGATGTTCTTACGCGACTACTACGCGAACTCGCTGCTGACGTTCGCCGAAGTCGAGGCGCGCGGTTGGCCCGAGCGTCGGCACGATCGCGCTGCGATTGCTGCTGCTGCGGCGGCGGCAACGTAGGGGACGACGAGAGGCCTCCGGCGGGCCGGCACGGCCGGCGGCGCTGGTTGTTCCCGAGAGCCACGCGCATCGTGTCGCTGGTCGTGACGACCCGCCGGAGGCCAGTATCATCACCACCGCTTGCGCATCCTCATCCTCACACCGCGAGTACCGTGGCCGCTGCTCGATGGCGGGCGGATCGCGATGGCTCGACTCGCGCAGGCACTGGCGAAGCACGCCGAGGTTCGTGTGTTGTCGCTGAACCCGCGCAAACATCGCGCGACACTCGACGATATCCCGTTGCCCATCGAGGCCATCGACATCGACACGTCGCGCGTGATTGGTCCGCTGATCACAGCGCTCGGCGCGACGCCGTTCATCGTCGCGCGATTCGTGTCGCGCGCGTTCGAGCAGCGACTCATCGAAACGCTGCGCGAGTTCAACCCCGACGTCGTGCAGATCGAGAGTCCGTTCCTCCTCCCGTATGCTGAAACGATTCGCGCGCACAGCGACGCGCGCGTCGTGTTGCGATCGCTCAACGTCGAGTTCCGCATCTGGGAAGAGCTCGCGCGGACGAAGCACTCGTTGCTCGCGCGACTCGTCGCGAATTCGCTGCGTCGATACGAAGTCCGTCATCTCGACACGTGCGACGCGCTCATCCCGATCTCGCACGACGACGCAAACGACTTCCGCGCCCTCGGATGCACGAAGCCGATTCACGTAGCACCGTGCGGCGTGCCGTTGCCGCCGCTCGGCGATGCAGAGCCGGAGGACGACACTGTCGGGTTCATCGGCGCGCTCGATTACTTGCCGAACCAGCAGGCCGCGCTCTGGATTCACGATGAACTGCGACCGCGTCTGCCCGACGTGAAGCTCACGATCTCGGGCAGCAATCCGCCCGCGTGGTTGCGCGAGCGCGTCCACGCGATCACCGCGCCGGACGCGCAACAATTCATGCGCAGCCAGTCCGTGATGATCGCGCCGCTCCTCTCCGGCGGCGGGATGCGCATCAAAGTCCTCGAAGCGATGGCCCTCGGCAAAGCGATGGTCGCGACGACGCGCGGCGCAGGCGGCATCGACTTCACCCCCGGCCGCGAGGTCGTCATCGCCGATGATGCCGACGCGTTCGCGGATGCCGTCGTCCGCCTTCTCAATGATCCCGACGAACGCCGGCGACTCGGCGACGCCGCACGCGCGCAAGTCGCCGCGCGCTACGACCCCGACATCATCGGTCGCGACCTCCTCGCGTTTTACGAAACCGGGATCAACGCCAGCACCGCGCGCGCGAACCAGAACCACGCGCGCCCGTAGCGTCCGCGTCCGAACTCCAGCAGATCGTCGCGCAACAACGTGCGACTCCGCCCGATCGACGCGCCGCGCGTGTGCGTCACGCGCGACTCCGGCACGATCGCGACGCGCCAGCCGCGTTCGCGCGCACGCAGACAGAAATCGATGTCCTGACAGTAAAACCGATAGCGCTCGTCGAGCGGACCCGCGTCGTTCCACACCGCGCGACGCATCATCATCGCCGCGCCGCTCACCCAGTCCGGCTCGAGGTTCACGCCCCCGCGATGGCGACGAAACGCGCGCAGCCAATGCCCCTTGCCGCTGACCGCGCCGATCATCCAGAGCAGCGTGGGCGTGCGTCCGCCCGTCCACTGCGGCGTGCCGTCGTCGTCGAAGAGTTGCGCGCTCGCGATGCCGAGTCGCGCATCGTCGTCGAACGCGCGCAGCAGCGCGGCGATCGCATCGGGCTGCACGATCGCGTCGCTGTTCAGCAGCAGAATGAAGTCGCCCTGCGACGCGCGCACGCCATCGTTTGCGGCCGGCGCGAAGCCGCCGTTCTCCTCGCGACGCAAAACACGAATGCTCGGCACTTCGCGCGCGAGCAACGCCGCGGTGTCGTCCGTCGACGCGTCGTCGACGACGATGACTTCCGCGTCGACGGCGGACTGGAGAACCGCGCGGCACGCGTGTAAGGTCAGCGCGCCAGTGTTGAACGTGGGGATCACGACCGAGAGCACGCCGGGATTATCGAGTCATTCGCTGCGCTTCGCGCTGCTGCTCGCGCTTCTCGGCCAGGCGTTCGTGCTGCTCGCATCGTTCGGCGTGCTGAATGGCGCGACGATGGCCGTCGCGTTCGGCGCCGCATTCGCGCTGACGCGACCGCGACTGCGGTTCTCGTGGTGGATGCTCGCGTTCGTTCCGTTGATCATGTTGGCGGCGTATCCGCCACTCGCATTCGACGAGACGCTGTACCACCTGCCGTACATCGAGCGCCTCGCGCGTACCGGCACGATGGGCCTCTACGACGACATCCGCTTCGGCGTTTTTCCGCTGCTGCACGAATTGCTCTGCGTACCGCTCTTCGTCGCGTTCGGTCCGACGGCGACGCATTTCATCGCGGTGCTGCAACTCGCGATTCTCGGCGGCCTGCTCGTCGAGTGGCCGGACCGTCGCGACGCGGGCTGGCTCGCTGCCGCGATGGTGCTCGGCAATCCCGCGCTGATCGGCGTGAGCGCGGTGGCGTACGTCGAGACCGCGTTGACGCTCTTCGTCGCCGCCGGATTTTTCTGCCTGCAGCGCGAGCGCCGCTTTCACCCGTTCCTCGCCGGCTTCTTCCTCGGCACCGCGATCAGCGTGAAGTACCTCGGCATCCTGTTCGCCGCCGCCGGACTTCTCTACGCGTGGCGCAGCGTCCCGCGATACGTCGCCGGCGTAGCGATCGGCGCGACGCCGATGATCGCGCGCATCGCATTCCTCACGGGCAATCCGCTGCATCCGTTCTTCGTGAAATCCGACTGGGCGGTCGCAACGCCACTCGCGGACATCGCGACGCAGGCGACGCGTCTCCTGCGCCTGTTCTACGACATCACGTTCGACCGCGCGCGGGCAGGGGAGCAGCCGCCGTACACGCTGTTCTTCGCGATCGCACTCTTCATCGCAGTCGTGCTCGCACGCCACTGGCGCCTCGGCGCGATCTGTCTCGCGTACCTCGTCGCGTTCGTCGTCTTGATGCCTGTCGACTCGCGGTACTTGTTGCCGCTCGCGCCCCTCGTCAGCATTCCCGCCGCGACGTATCTCGCCGAACGCCTATCGAAACGCACGCTCTGTGCGATCGCGATCGTCGCAGCGCTGCCGCTGCTGCTCTATCCCGCGTACTGGATCGCACGTCGCGGCTGGCCGTACGACGTTCGCGAGCGCATCACCGCGCTGCGCGCGCTCGAGCGCAAAGGCGAGGGCCGCGTGTACGTGTGCGGCGCGGAGGAATTGAAGTGGTTCGGCGGTGATGAACTCATCGGCGATCACTATGGTCCGTACGCGTACGAGAAGGTCTTCAACGGCGGACTGGAAACACTCGACGCGCGCTGGTTCGTCGTCAGCAAACGGCACTGCCGCGATGCGTGGCGAAACGCGATCGCAGCGCACGCCGAGCGCGTCTATGAGGACCCAGATGCGGAGCTTTGGAGAAGGTGATAGCCTCCGGCCGCAATGCCGCACAACACCTTCAACACCCTCGATTCCTTCGATCTCGGCAACGGAAAATCCGGTCAGTTCTACTCGCTCCCGAAGCTGGAGCAGGCCGGCATCGGACCGGTGTCGAAACTGCCGGTCAGCATCCGCGTGGTCCTCGAGTCCGTCCTCCGCAACATCGACGGCAAGAAGATCACGGAGAAAGACGTCCGGACGCTCGCGAACTGGGGCGCCACCGCTGAACGCACGGATGAGATTCCGTTCATGGTCGCGCGCGTCCTGCTTCAGGACTTCACCGGCGTGCCGCTGCTCGTCGATCTCGCCGCCATGCGCAGCGCCGCACAGAGCGCGGGCAAGAACCCCGGGATCATCGAGCCGCTCGTACCGGTCGATCTCGTCATCGACCACTCGTTCCAGGTCGACTTCTTCGGCCGTCCCGACGCGCTCGCGCTGAACACCGAGATCGAGTTCAAGCGCAACCGCCAGCGCTACGAGTTCCTCAAGTGGGGCACGCAGGCGTTCAACGGATTCCGCATCGTGCCGCCGCAGATCGGCATCGTGCATCAGGTGAATCTCGAGTACCTCGCGCGCGGCGTGTTCGAGCGCGACGGCGTCTGGTATCCGGACTCGCTCGTCGGCACCGACTCGCACACGACCATGATCAACGGCCTCGGCATCGTGGCCTGGGGCGTCGGCGGCATCGAAGCCGAAGCCGGCATGCTTGGTCAACCTGTTTACTTCCTGACGCCGGACGTCGTCGGCGTGCATCTGAGCGGCTCGCTCACCGAAGGCGTGACCGCCACGGATCTCGTCCTCACGATCACGCAGCTCCTGCGCCGCGCGAAAGTGGTCGGCAACTTCGTCGAGTTCTTCGGGCCGGGCGCGGAGTCGCTGCCCGTCGCCGATCGCGCGACGATCGCCAACATGTCGCCGGAGTACGGCGCGACGATGGGCTACTTCCCGATCGACGAGGAGTGCTGCAAGTACCTCGCGCTCACCGGCCGCACGGACGAGCACATCGACGCGTTCCGCAACTACTACAAAGCCCAGGGCATGTTCGGCATCCCGAAGAAGGGCGACGTCGAGTACACGAAGGTCCTCGAGCTCGATCTCTCGACCGTGCGCGCGAGCGTCTCCGGGCCGAAGCGCCCGCAGGATCGCATCGAGATCGACGTGCTCAAGCCGACGTTCGCGAACATGCTGCAGGCCGAAGCACCGAATGGCTACGGCAAGAAAGCCGATGAGATTCAGCGCACGGTGAAGACGAGCGTCTTCTCCGCGCCGAAAGCCGGCGAGCACAAAGGCGGCGGCGATCAGGATCCGTCGACGACGCCCGATCCGAAAGAGACGCGGAACACGAGCGAAGTCACCGAGTACGAGATGATGAACAACCGCCCGACGCCCGATCGCGTCGATGCGGTCGCGCTCGCGGACTCGTTCCCCGCCGCCGTCGCCGAGCTGCATCACGGCGACGTGCTGATCGCGGCGATCACGTCGTGCACGAACACGTCGAATCCGTCGGTGATGCTCGCCGCCGGTCTGCTGGCGAAGAAGGCGAACGAGCTCGGCCTGACGGTCGCGCCGGTGGTGAAGACGTCGCTCGCTCCCGGCTCGCGCGTCGTCACGGAGTACTACCGCAAGTCCGGACTGCAGGAACATCTCGACGCGCTCGGCTTCAACACGGTCGGCTACGGCTGCGCGGTCTGCATCGGCAACTCCGGCCCGCTCGATCCGCTCATCGAAGAAGCGATCACGAAGAACGATCTGATCGGCGTCTCGGTGCTCAGCGGCAACCGCAACTTCGAAGCGCGCGTGCATCAGTCGATCCGCGCGAACTTCCTGATGTCGCCGCCGCTGGTCGTCGCGTTCGCGCTCGCCGGCCGCATCGACATCGACATGATCAACGAGCCCCTCGGCCGCGATCGCAACGGCAACGACATCTTCCTCAAAGACATCTGGCCGACCTCGGACGAAGTGAAGGCCGTACTCGCCGATGCGTTGTCGCCGGATGACTTCCGCCGCATGTACGCGAACTTCGCCGATCAGAATCCGCAGTGGAACGAGATCCCGTCGTCGACCGGCGTCGTCTATCAGTGGGACTCGAGCTCGACGTACATCCAGGAGCCGCCGTTCTTCGCGAATCTCGCGGGACAGGCAGGCGCCGCGAAGGACATTCACGACGCGCGACCGCTCGCGATCTTCGGCGACTCGGTGACGACGGACCACATCAGCCCCGCGGGCTCGATCAAGCCGAGCTCACCGGCCGGACGCTATCTGCAGGAGCACGGCGTCGAGGTGAAGGACTTCAACAGCTACGGCTCGCGCCGCGGCAACGATCGCGTGATGACGCGCGGCACGTTCGCGAACGTGCGCATCAAGAATCTGATGGTGCCGGGCGTCGAAGGCGGCGTGACGGTTCACTATCCGTCGAACGAGCGCCTCGCGATTTTCGACGCGGCGATGAAGTACGCCGAAGAGAAAACGCCGCTGGTGGTCATCGCCGGACATGAGTACGGCACGGGCAGCTCGCGCGACTGGGCCGCGAAAGGCACGAAGCTTCTGGGCGTGCGCGCCGTCGTCGCTCAGAGCTTCGAGCGCATTCACCGCTCGAACCTCGTCGGCATGGGCGTGCTCCCGCTGCAGTTTGAAGAAGGCACGAACGCCGCGTCGCTGAATCTCGACGGCACCGAGACGTACGACATCGCCGGAATCGAAGGCGCTCTGCGCCCGCGTCAGAAGGCGACGCTGCGCATCCGCCGCAGCAGCGGCTCGGTCGATGAAGTGCCGGTCACGGTGCGCATCGACACGCCGATCGAAGTCGATTACTACGAGCAGGGTGGCATCCTGCCGTTCGTTCTGCGCCAGTTGATGGCCTAACCCGTAGCGCCGGCTTCCAGCCGGCCGGATCGCGGCCTTCCAGGCCGCGCGAGCAGGATGCTCGCGATCCGGCCGGCAGGATGCCGGCGCTACGTCAGCTACTTCCTCAACACCTGGATCGACGAGTCGTTGGTCGTGTTGTCGACCGTCGTCGCGTAGATGATCGCGCTGCCGGACGCGATGCGGATCTCGATCGATTCGTTGGGAGCCAATACAGTTCCGGCGAACGCGTCGCCGCTCTGCTGCACGAACTGGTGCTCGGTGAACGTGATGTCGCGAATCGCGCGTTGTGTGCCGGATGGCGTGCGAATCGTGAGCTCGAGCGTCGTCCCGCTGTCGAGCGCGCGCACGCCGACGTTGAAGCGGTAGCGCGTGAGATCGCGCGGCACGATGAGCGCGCCGATGTCGGTGCGGGAGAGCACGTCGCCGATCGGAATCGCGGGGACTGTGACGCCCGTCGTGCCGCTCGGCTGATCGTCATACGCACGCGCGACGATCGTCGGGACGCCGCCGGAGTCCGCGAGGATGTCGAGTGAGCCGAGTCCGGTGACGCCGAGGTCGGCGACGATGTCGGAGAAGGTGAGCGTGGAGTGGGCGGGAAGCTCGTAGCGCAACGAGATCACCTGCGGTCGCAACACGAGCCAGCCGGCCTTCGTCAATTCGCCCGGATTCGCGAGCTGCAGCTCCGTTTTGAAGTTGGCGTTCGACTGGCCGCGCGTCGATCCGACCACCGGCAGGATCGCGTCCGGCGGCTTCGGTGAAAGCTGCGCAAACACGGCGGTCGTGAGCGAAACGCAGATGACGAAATGGGCGGCGAGTCTCATAGGATGTCGCCCCGTATGCTACGCGTTCTCCTCGCACTCGTCCTCGCACTCCCGCTCGTCGCACAGAAAAAAGAGCTGACCCTCGACGCGATCTACCACCCCGAGCAGAAGGTCGCCCTCGGCGGCGCCATTCAGTCGAAGTTCGAATGGATCGACGACAACACCTTCCTCTGGCCGCGCAAAGACGACGCGGGGAAATTCGCCGACTGGACCGTGTACGACGCCACGACCGGCAAGACGCGCACGCTCGCGCTCGACGATGAGGACGCGATCTTCAACGCGACCTACACCGCGGCGATCATCAGCGACGACGATGAGCTCACGCTCGTCTCGCTCGCCGGCGGCAAATCGAAAAGTCTGACGTCGCGCGCGGGACTCGAAGAGGAACCGACGTTCAGTCCCGACAGCAAGAAGGTCGCGTTCCTGCGCGACAACGATCTGTACGTCGTCGATCTCGACGGCAACGAGACGCGCCTCACGAAGAACGGCAGCGCGACGCTGCTCAACGGCAAGCTCGATTACGTCTATCAGGAAGAGATCTACGGGCGCGGCATCTGGAAAGGCTTCTGGTGGAGCCCCGACTCGTCACGCATCGCGTTCCTGCAACTCGACGAGAGCAAAGTCCCGGAGCACACGATCGTCGATCACATCCCGACGCACGTCGGCGTCAACACGTTCCGCTATCCCAAGGCCGGCGATCCGAATCCGATCGTGAAGTTGTTCGTCGTCCCCGCGACCGGCGGCGAGCCGAAAGAGATCGACAACACGCGCTACGCGGATGTGCAACCGCTGATCGTCAACGTGACGTGGAACGGCAACGCCGTCGTGTATCAGGTGCAGAACCGCGAGCAGACTTGGCTCGACCTCGTGACTGCGTCCGCGGCGACGGGCGAGAGTCGCGTGCTCATTCATGAAACGACGAAGGCGTGGGTCGACTCGCTCGCGAATCCGATCTGGCGTCCGGACGGCTCGTTCCTCTGGCAGTCGGAGCGCGACGGCTATCGCCACGTCTATCACTACAAAGCCGACGGCACGCTGATCCGCCAGATCACGAAAGGCGAGTGGGAAGCACGCGACGTACATGGCGCGGATGCGCAGTTCGTCTACTTCTCCGGCACCGAGCGCAGCGTCATCGGCCAGGACATTTATCGCATCCGCTTCGACGGCACGGGCCTCAAGCGTCTCTCCGATCGCGACGGAACGCACAACGCGACGTTCAATCCGTCGATGTCGCGCTACATCGACAAGTGGAGCGACGTAAATACGCCCGATCAGATTCGCCTGCACAAGAACGACGGCACGATGCAGCGCGTCGTCGATGAGAATCGCAGCGCGCTCTACGCGCAGTACGACATGCCCGAAGTGCAGTTCCTGCAGGTCAAGACGCGCGACGGATTCGTCATGGAAGCGGAGATGATCCGTCCGACGAATTTCGATCCGTCGAAAAAGTATCCGGTCTATCAACACGTCTACGGCGGACCGCACGCACCGCAGGTGCGCAATGTGTGGGGCATTCCG